>PBOZ01000023.1 GCA_002724555.1 Rickettsiales bacterium | reverse complement strand
TGGGGCGACCCGCTGGAGATCCTGACCGAATTCGGCCTCGGTCTAAAACCCTATCCGGCCTGCGGCGCGGCCCACCCGCCGATCGAGGCAGCGATCCGGCTGCGCGAACAGCTTCGCGGTAATTTGGACGCGATTGAAGATATCCGTGTCGGCGTCACCGAAATGCATTTCGAACCAATGATCTACGACAAGGCCGCCAACGGGCTCGAGGCAAAATTCTGCATGGGTTACTGCATTGCTGCCGCCCTTCTTGACGGCGACGTCACGCTTCAAAGCTTCGAAGAAGTGGAAATTCCACGGATCAACGCATCCGGCATCGTTGAGAAAGTGTGGATGGAGTTGGACGACCGCGTAAAAGGAAACTCCGAGTTCGGATCCGTTGTAACCATCACCCTAAATTCGGGACAGGTCTTGGAAAAAATTGTGCCGCTCGCCATCGGCAAACCAGAGCGCTGGTTTCCAAAACGAAAACTGGAAACTAAATTCCACGATTGTTGCAGCAGCGTAATATCCAAAGAGCATGCAGCGAAAATCTTTACACTCTCGCAAGCCTTCGAAGACGCCAGATCGCTAAAGCCACTTTGCAATGCGGTCGGCCAGTCCACTGTGCTTGCCGAGTGAACTATGCAGCCACACATCTATTCATAAATAAACGACCGCAGGAGCCTCAACTTGCTTGATATTCGACCCTTGGATGCACCCTTCGGCGCCGAAGTAAACGGGATCAATCTCGCGGAGCCCATCAGTGACGATGACGCCGCAACCCTGAACCATGCATTCTTGGATCACATCGTCCTTGTAATCAGGGACCAGCACCTGACGGCGAAACAGTATCGGGATGGTATCTCTATTTTTGGCGATCCAATGCTACAGCACCGCGCCCATTTCCGCCTGCCGGACGTGCCTGAGGTCAGCCGCATAATTAATAGAGAAAAGATGCGCCCCGCGTCGATGTGGCATACCGACCATACCAACCACGAACGCCCACCGAAAGCGACGGTGCTTTATGCCCGCAAACTGCCAAGCGAAGGCGGTGATACTTGCTTTGCGAATATGTACGCCGGGCTCGAATTTCTCTCACCTGAAAGTCGAGCCGATATTGATGGCATGATCACCATTAATCACCTCGAAAGCGATAATCCAACATACTCCGAAGTTGACCGAGACCAATACGATAACGCCGTCCAACATCCAATCATTCGCACACACCCGGAGACCGGCAAGAAGGCACTTTATTTCCATGTAACAAAAGCCAGCGGTATCGTGGGCATGGAGACGGAAAAGGTCCGCCCCTTCCTCGACAACCTTTTGGATCAGGCGGTCCGGCCCGAAAATATTCTGCGTCACAAGTGGCGTATTGGGGACATCGTCATCTGCGACAACCGATGCACGATGCACAGCGCCGACCCAAACTATGACATGGCAGAAGAACGCCTACTCTGGCGGGTCATCCTACAAGGCGACCGTCCAAATTAAGCGTATTTAATTGTATTTTGATCGAGTTATTTACTTCAATCAGCTTTCGGTCATCCAATACTTACCGCCCCCATCCGGATTACTGATCCTCGTTATTTCGACATTGCAGCCGTGGTGAATCGTGATATGCGTTATCATTATTCTTCGATAATCACCGAATAAATCTGCCGATCCGGAACGCATTTTTATTTTGAAAAATTGCCCACATCCAATCTTCGCGATAGCGTAGGACAGATTAAACATTCGGAGCCCAACAATGGCCCAAGTTTCCGCCCTCACCGCCGACGATCTTCCAGAAAAATTTCGAGAGGGTTTCGAGCGCACCACGGCTGCGTTTACGCGCAATGCCAATCTGCCGCCGGTCTATTTTAATTGTCCGGAGATCGCGCAACATATCTTCACAATGGGGGCGGAGTTCCGCGAGAAGGAAATCCTGCCTACGCGACTGGTTGAGATCATTGTCGTCACTGTCTCGAAGATTAACGAGTGCTCGTATTGCACTGTACATCACTCAAACCGCGCAGTTGAACTTGGCATGTCGACAGAGACTTTAGAGAACATCCTGGAACCGGACCCACCGGGCCTCGATGCAAAAGAAAGACTGGTACGCGACTATGCCCGCTTGGCCATCGAGCGGCCTTGGGGCATCCGTGATCAGGTCTACGAAGACATGAAGGCGCATTTCAGCGACCGGGAGATTACCGCGATTACGATGCGGGCTAACCTTGCCAGCATGTTCAACAAGATTAACATGGCGCTACAAATAGAGATGGAAGTTGGCGCCATGGATGGTATGCTGGCCAACGGACTCGGCGCGGAACATTTACCCGCCCCGAAAGCGGCGGAATAAAGGGAGAGATCGATGACGGATATCAAGAGCCAAGCGGATTACTACGCGGATATCGGTTTTAGCCAGCGGCTTGGCTTCGGTCAGCGCCCGGCGGTTCTAGTCATCGATATATGCCGAGGTATCACGGAGCCCGGCAAAATGTTCATCGACATGAAAACCCACATTCCACATATTAATGCCATCAACACGGCGGCGCGGGGGATCGGCGCCCCGGTAATCTTTACCACCGTCGCTTACCACAAAGATTATTCGGACGCCGGGACCTTCGGATTAAAAGTGCCGCTATTGCGCGATCTCTACATCGGCAGCGAAGCCTCTGAGATCGATCCGCGCGTCCCGGTTATGGACGAAGATCACCTGATCACAAAGAAGTTCCCAAGCGCGTTTTACGGCACGAACCTCCAGTCGCAACTGACGAGCCTTGGCGTTGATACCACGATCATCGTCGGCAACTCGACAAGCGGCTGTGTGCGCGCGACTGCTTGTGATGCCGTATCGGGCGGCTTTAAACCTATCGTGCCGAGCGACTGCGTCGCTGACCGGGCTCCCCTATCACACCAAGTCAACCTGTTTGATATGGATTCGAAATACGCCGACGTGATGCCAAGCTCTGAAGTTCTCGAGTATCTGAACGGCTTGGCCAGTAGCAAGGTGGCGGCAGAGTAGTCTATTCGATCCCAACCATTTCGGTGCCGCTGTGAAAACGCAGTGTCGCTTCCGCATCGATAAAATCGCTAAAACCGTCCGGTTCAAATTCAGCGCGGTAGGCGTTCCACCCGTTCTCATCTGGAAAATACAATTCTGCCATGCCAGCATAAGGCTCCGTGTCGGGCTCAAGGCTATGACTGACGACGTAGCGAAAACCACCAATATTTCCCATCAGATCCCGCACGTTCGGAACGTGAACATCGAGCCAGTGATCAAACAGTGCCTGACGGTCACCACCATTTTTCAGCGCGATCAAAAAGGTCAGCTTGAAGAAACCGCTGCGGGTACAGGGAAACGGGTCATTTAATGTCAGGGGTTTAAGCGGTAGACCGCCGTCGAGGACGACATACTCCCGCGTCGCCCACGGCCAATACGGCTCCACCACTTGCTGGAAGGTATCGTAGGGTTCAACACCGCTTGCCTGAGCCGGCCGCCGCAACGGTGCATCGTACCAAAGTTGCGCAACACCATCCCAATCATGCTCCAATCCCTTGCGGGGATCGAATAGCGTTGCGACATAATGATCAGCACTCGGATGGTCCGACTCTCTATTCTGCAGGTTCCCATCGATAACGCCTCGCATATGATTGGCAAACCAATGCGCAATAAGTTCCTCGCGGCTGGTCTGCGTCTTCCGTTTGATTAGGTATACCATCTTCGCACCCGGCGTCGCTTCGGGTCTTGTCCCAGCCATCACTCATTCCTTTCGTTTGCCTTATCCTAACTTTATTCCAGATACCTCAGCCGGCCAGCCGCCAGCCCTGCGGCATGCTTTAACTAGCCTTTATCTGTCATGACCGTGTATAAAAATGCGCTAAAAGGACCTCGTCGATGACGACTATCTGCAATAATTCCGTCCGGGACAGCGTGGCGGAAGAAGAATGGAAGACGCGCATAGACTTGGCCGCTTTCTATCGGCTAGTCGCGTTGCACGGCATGACGGATCTCGTACTCGGCCACCTTTCGGCGCGTGTACCGGAAACGACGGATCAATTTCTGCTTAACCCCTACCCACGCCTCTTTGAACAGATCACGGCCTCGACGCTGGTCAAGGTGAACGCCGCAGGCGACGTTCTTCTCGATGTCGGATACAACTACGACATCCCTGCCTATACGATCCACGGTGCGGTGTACGAAGCTCGACCCGATGCAGGAAGCGCCGCGCACACGCATACCACCGCCGCGATGGCTTACTCGGCGTTGCCCGGCGCGATGCTGCCAATTTCACCGAAAGGAATCCGCTTCAATGGATCACTGGCATTTCACAGCTTTGAGGGGATCTTTGATAATCCCAAAGAGCGCGCCCGATTGGCAGACGACATGGGAGAGCTGGACGCCGTCTTGTTAGAGAACCACGGCTACCTTGTCTGTGGGCCAACGGTGCCCGAATGTTGGGAAATCCTCTATGATCTAGAAGAGGCTACCAAATCGCATCTCGCAGCTCTGTCGACGGGAGCTGCCATCGCCTCGCGTTCACAGGCAGCATTGGCGAAAGACAGAGACCGTCTAACAGCGGAACGCACTGCCATACGTGAAGAAAGCTGGGCTTCCCAGCTCCGGTTTTTGGATCGCATCGACACGAGCTTTCGCAAATGAAGCAGCCAACGCGCCAACACTGGAACAACGATGCCCTGACGCCGCCCCGAACCACTGCGGCGGCTCGTCTGGAGCTCGCCGCCACGTGCCGGCTTCTCGCGCGCGAATGCCGCCCACCCATTGGCGGCGCCCGGTTCGCCGCCCGCGACCCGGAGTGCCCAGACACCTATCTTGCGAACCCGATTGGCCCTCTGTTGGAAGAGACCCGGCCATCGGGTTTGATCTCCCTGGACCGTCATGGCATCCACCGAGACACCCAAGACCCGGCGCCGGATTCTGGCGCGCTAGCAATTGTCCTTGCAGCACTACAGGCAAAACCGGATGCAGCAGCCGCAGCATTGCTCTCCAGCACGGACGGCTGCGTCATCGCATCGCTTGAGGTTGGTCTTCTGCCGATAACACAAACGGCCTTCATGTTTCACGGGGCGGTGGAGATATTCGAGTTCGATTCGGCAGCTAATGAAGATAAACTCCGCCAAGACGTCGCCGCGGCAATTGGAAACGCAAGCGCCTTGCTCGTGCGCGGGCGCGGACTTCTTGTTTGCGGCGATACCTTAGCACAAACATGGAAACTGCTGTTTTTTCTCGACAAGTGCTGCCGCTCCCAAGTTGCGGCGATGACCGCCGCAAACGCCACCGGGACGCCGCTAACGTTGCCTTCCAACGAGGTCGTGGCACATGCGGTGGCGCAATCGCGCAGTTTCATCGAACACCCCCGCTATGTCGCTGACTGGCCAAGTTTCCTAGATCAGCTCGACCAAGAAGACCCCTCCTGGAGGGAATAGGACAGTGGCAGACCTATTGCGAATTAATTCTGAGGTGGCACCTGTCGTAAATGGCTGCATAACTGCCGCCCTAATTATTCGCTTGAATTAGGCCCCGCAATTGTAACGCAACCCAAATAAAAACTCAGTCGACCGGTGTCGACCAGTTCGGGTCGGTGTGTTTCTCCCAATAAAGTGAGGTTAGTCGCTGGGTAACTGGCCCAATCTCGCCATCACCGACGGGCGCGCCATCGATCTTTGAGACCGACATTATACCGCCGGCAGTCGACGTGATAAAAACTTCGTCGGCACCCCGCACCGCCTCCACAGTCAGCGTTTCCATCACCGCTTCAACGTTTAATTCGCCACATAATTCCAACGCCGTCATTCGGGTAATACCCTCAAGAACGCCGTTCTTCGGTGTCACAGCACGACCGTCCTTAACCGCGAACAGATTAAAACCCGGCCCCTCCGTGATGTTACCGTCGAGGTCGACCAAGACGACATTCTCCGCGTTATTTTCATACGCACCATAAAGACCAGAGATAAAATCAAGCCAGTGATAATTCTTGACGGTTGGGTCGACGGATTGTGGCGATATGCGTGGAATGTCACTGATAGAGAGGTTAAGGCCCCTTGCACGTTGTTCTTCATTCGCCACCCAGCCAAACGGTATAGCGAAAGCAATAAACGTGTTGACCGCATCACGTGGATCGCGGCTGAAAGTGGGCGAAACCCCACGCGTGCAAATCATTTCGACATAGGCGTCATCATGCCCCGACCGGCGAACGCATTCCATTAATACGCCAGTCAATCCGTCCCGATCAAACGGCAGTGTCATCTGCAGCTGGTCTACTGAATTTGAGAATCTATCGAGATGCTTGTCGAGGCGAAAGAACCGTTGCCGCCAAACATGAACGACATCATAGGTCGCATCCGATCGAAGAAATCCCCAGTCCAACACGGAAATTTTCGCTTCAGACATCGGGCGGTAGTCGCCGTCTATATAAGCGACACCCGGGGGGAATTGCGGCTCAACGCTCATTTGTTATCCGACCGCCCGTAGATGTCTTCAAATCGCTCAATATCGTCCTCTCCGAGATAGTCGCCGGTCTGTACCTCGACAACATGTAAAGGTTCATCGCCCGGATTTTCCAAACGGTGCACTTCACCAAGCGGGATATAGGTGGATTGGTCCGGTAACAGATCTCGTGTGTCATCGCCGCAAGTCACCCGAGCAATCCCTTTCACAACCACCCAGTGCTCCGCTCGTTGGCTGTGCTTTTGAAGCGACAACCTACCGCCCGGATTTACAACAAGGCGTTTCACCTTAAAGCGCTCACCCAGATCAATGTCCTGAGAGTAGCCCCACGGCCTGTACAATTTGCGATGTCCAATCACTTCCGGACGGCCCTTGGCATCAAGTTCTTGGACAATATCTTTTAGTCTGCTCGCCTGCGCTTTAGGCAATACAATCGTTGCATCTTCAGTGGCAACAACGATTAGATTCTCAACCCCTAAGACAACGAGTAAACCAGCGGACTCGCTTCTAACATAGCTGCCACTGACACCCTTGAGTAACACATCACCAATTGCCGCGTTACCGTTCTGGTCTTGCTCCGACGTTTCCCAAAGTGCCGGCCATCCACCAATATCATTCCACCCCATCTCCGTAGGAATCATAGTAGCTCGTTCCGTGTGCTCCATAACCGCATAGTCGATCGATATTGATTTCGCTTTGGCGAATGAAGCTGCGTCTAAACGAACAAAATCAAGATCGCTGGAAGCTTTGGACACAGCTTTAATGCAACTTGATAAAGTATCCGATTGAAGACGCTCCATTTCGTTTAAAAAATCTGCAGCTTTGAAAACGAACATACCGCTATTCCAGCTATATGCCTCATCTGCAAGATAGGCTTCCGCTATCGTAACATCTGGTTTTTCAACAAAGCACTCAACCTCGAAGCATCCCGGCACTGCCTTAAGTGGATTACCACGACGGATATATCCGTATCCTGTCTCTGGTTTCTCGGGCTTTATACCAAAAGTAACAATGCGTCCGTGCTCGGCTGCATCAATAGCGAGGCCTACCGCCGCTTCGAAAGCCATAATTTCCCGAATTATATGATCCGACGGCATCAAAAGGATCATTGCCTCCGGATCATCTGAGGAAATTATACTTGCAGCGACAGCCGCTGCTGGTGCGGTGTTCCGACCAGCAGGTTCCAAAACAATGCCGCACTGAGCCTTTCCTATTTCACGTAGCTGTTCTGCTACGATAAAACGATGTTCATCATTCGTCACAATCAGGGGTAGATGAAAAAGATCCTCAGAACCAACGCGCAGAACCGTTTCTTGCAACAAGCTTTGCATCCCGTTGAGCGGCAATAACTGTTTTGGGTATAGTGCGCGAGACAACGGCCAAAGCCGGGTCCCAGCACCTCCCGACAGGATCACCGGATAGACGCGGCGTGCGTCAGTCATACAGAAACCCCATGCAATATACGATCCTTCGCATTACCATTGGTATACATGGCTGATATCCAGTCGGCAAAGCGCAATACTGAAGACACACCCTTGCCAAGCCCTCTAACAAGCGATCCTATTACGTTTCAATACGGTCGCAGCCCAGAAAACTATGATTACAATTTTAGGTTCAATCAATGTCGACATCGTTTTTAGAACGTCGCATCTACCGGCGCCTGGCGAGACGGTCCTTTGCCCACGTTACGAAACTGTGGCAGGCGGCAAGGGTGCCAATCAGGCTTTGGCCGCCGCACGTGCCGGCGGGGACGTGGCATTTGTCGGAAATGTTGGCCGAGACGGTTTCGCAGAGATCGCATTAAATGACTTAAAAGCTGCAGGGGTAGACCTTTCGGCCACCCTTGAGGTAGCAACACCAACGGCAAGCGCCGCCTGCATGGTTGATGCCTCAGGTGAGAATTCAATCGTTGTCGCCAGTGGTGCCAATCTCGATACAAATGCCGAACAACTGCCCGACGCGCTGCTAGTGTCTGGCGGTATGCTCGTATTACAAATGGAAATACCTTATGAAGAAAACTGGGCCGCAATTGAACGGGCACGTGCGCGAGGCGTAAAAATAATGCTAAGCGTTGCACCGGCAGCACCGGTCCCAACTGAATATCTGGACCAAGTTGACTTCATTTTGGTCAATGAGCTTGAAGGACGAGCGATCGCCGAAGCATCCGGTATCCAAAATATCACCAGAGACCTATTGCCAAAAGCACTGGCGGACCGTCATGGTGCGCTTTGCATTCTCACCATCGGCAGCGAAGGTGTCATAGCTGCAAACCCAGATGAGGAATGGAGAGTTCCGGCGCTATCTCTCGAAAAAATTGTTGATACGACCGGTGCAGGCGATGCCTTTGCAGGCTGTTTCGCTGCCGAGCTGACACAGGGCGTCTCAATTGAAGGAGCGTTGCGTTTTGCCGTCGTGGGTGCAGGCCTTAGTTGTTCTGGTTTAGGGGCTCAGCCAAGCTACGTGGATCGAAAAGCGATACGTGCTGCCATGCCGTCGCTACCTTAGTTCGTTGCTTGAAAAGCTTGATTAGACTAGCTCCTCAAAAAATTTGCAATTCGCAAGTTTTTAAAATTATAAAGCGACAAAAGGAGAGATGAGAACGATCTAGGGTAGAGGCAACTTTTGTAAGTTTATCGGATCATACAAATCATTTAGAAATAATATCTAGCGTATATATACGCCCGCTCTATTGCGCGAGCGGTCCACGCAGTGGTGATTTCAAAATAAGACAAACGCCTGAAATGGCGTATGCCAATGAAATTCATGCAAATTAGTTGTCAATTTTTGTATCGGCAACCAACTGGAATATTATATCTAAACGCCGTGGCACAAAGCGAAAATACCACGGATATATTTGGCCAAAGCCCAACCCTTAATCGTCGAAAGGCGCCTCATCCTTCGGCGGATCGATACCAAAAACATTCAAAGTCATGCCTATTAAAGTATAATAGCCGCAAAGTGCGACGAGTTCGACGACGCCAGCGTGGCCAAATCGCTCAACGGCTTCGTTATAGGTTACGTCGTCAACGTTGTGCCTCTCGTTTAGCGCCCTTGCAAAATTGTAAACACAGGCCGTGTCCGCATCCTCGATTTGCGGTTCCTGCTTCGTCCGAATCGCCTCGACAATTGCCGGATCAAGCCCCTCCTCTATTCCGATTGGCGCATGCGCAAAGAATTCATATTGCGCATTGATACAACGTCCAGTTACCAAGATCGCCAATTCTCGCAAATCGCCAGACAAAGAGCCACCATAGCGCAAATGGCCGCCCACTGCCTGAATGAGGTCACCCAACTCTGGTGCATGTAGCAAAGCTTTAAAAGGACCGCGAACACCGCCTCTCGGACCCGATGCGATCCTGTCGTAAACCTCTTTTTGTGCTGCGGTTAGTCTTGTCTCATCAAATTCGGGTAATCTCACCATTGCCCTCACCTTTCATTTAACTTTAAATCTCAAATAAATATCATAAAATTATGATATTTATAATTAATTCGTATTTTTAAAGCAGCCGATTTGCGTACTGTCGATTACTTCAGTATGAATTGAAGATATATAATCGAGGCTGCCAAAAGGCAGTCCAATAAGAAGGAAAATTATCCAATGTCCGAAACGCTGCATCGCCGACATAGTTCGCATTGGGGTGCCTTCAACGCCATTGTCGAAGATGGCCGGATGACGGACGTGGTACCGATCGAAACTGACCCCAAGCCCTCGCCCCTTATTGAGTCGATGCCTGATGCGCTTTATGCGGACTGCCGCGTCGAACAGCCAATGGTTCGAAAAGGGTGGCTGGAAAACGGACCGGCTTCAACATCCGATCGTCGCGGTGCCGACCCCTTTGTGCCTGTGAATTGGGAAAAAGCTATAGATCTTGTAACGAACGAACTAAAGCGCGTGAAAGATGAATTTGGCAACAACGCAATTTTTGGTGGTTCATATGGTTGGTCGAGCGCGGGACGCTTCCACCACGCCCAAACACAATTGAAACGATTTCTGAGCTGTATCGGGGGATTTACAAACAGTTTCGGCAGTTACAGCAACGCAGCCGGCCAGGTTATACTGCCACACATCCTCGGCGGTGGTGCGGCAGCAGGCTACGGTCCATACACATCTTGGGACAGTATTGAAGCCTCAACCGAACTCGTTGTTTCATTTGGTGGGATCGGCTTGAAGAACACCCAGGTTGAACCTGGCGGGATGGGCGAACACGCGACCCATAAATGGCTCCCACGTCTGAAGGATGCCGGAATAGAGTTCGTTAGCATCACGCCTTGCCGCGACGATACTGCTGATTACCTGGACGCAGAATGGTGGGCGCCTCGCCCAAATTCGGACGTCGCATTGATGCTGGGCCTGGCATACACCCTATATGTCGAAGCTTTACACGACGGGGCATTCCTATCGAAATACTGCGTCGGTTTTGAGAAATTTGCGAGCTACTTGACAGGTGAAACCGATGGACAACCAAAAACAGCGGACTGGGCGGCTGTAATTACTGAAATTGATGCAGACAAAATTCGTAATTTAGCGCGAAAGATGGCCTCAAAGCGGACGTTGATAACAACCGCCTACTCTCTTCAACGTGGCGATCATGGTGAGCAAACCTATTGGATGACTGCAACACTTGCCGCCATGTTAGGAGAAATCGGTCTGCCTGGAGGCGGCTGCGGCTTTGGATATGGCAGTATGAACGGCTACGGAAATCCATCGATGCGCCTTCCGTCGCCTAGTATGCCCACTGGTGAGAACCCAGTGCGAGATTTTATTCCCGTTGCTCGGATTGCCGATCTACTGCTTAAACCTGGCGGCGCCTATCAATTTAACGGTGAAAATCGCACCTATCCCCATATTCGCCTGGTTTATTGGTGCGGCGGTAATCCATTTCATCACCATCAGGACTTAAACCGACTTGTTAAAGCCTGGCGACAGCCGGAGACGATTATCGTCCATGAGCCGTGGTGGACATCGACCGCGCGCTTCGCAGACATCGTCTTACCGGCAACAACGACCATGGAACGTAATGATATCGGCGCCAGTTCGCGCGATCGCTATTGGATAGCAATGCAGCAAGCCGTCGAACCAGTCGGTCAATCCCGCAACGATTACGACATATTCTCCGCATGTGCTCGCAAGATGGGTGTTGAGGAAGCCTATACCGAAGGCCGTACGGAAGACACTTGGATGCGCCATCTCTATGACATCGCACGTCAACAAGCGTCCCGAAAACGGGTGGAAATGACCGATTTTGATACCTTCTGGGCAGAGGGTTATGCAGAAAGCCCAGCACCAGATAAACCATATGTGTTTCTTTCGGAGTTTCGGACGGATCCAATTGCCAATCCGCTTGAAACACCATCCGGCAAGATTGAAATTTTCTCAGAAACAATTGACAGTTACGATTATGATGATTGTCCCGGGCATGCAACCTGGATGGAGCCTTTCGAATGGCTAGGGGCATCGGCTTCGGAGAACTTCCCACTGCATTTGATTTCAAATCAACCAAATACCCGCTTGCACGGTCAACTCGACCCCGGCCGCGTGAGCCGCAACAGCAAAGTATTGGGGCGAGAACCGGTGCGGATTAATCCGACTGATGCCGCTTTACGAGGCATAGTAGACGGCGATGTGGTACGTATCTTTAATGATCGCGGCGCTATTTTGGCCGGCGCTGTTCTAACTGGCAATGTCCGCCCCAGTGTGATCGAGATTTCCACTGGCGCATGGTATGATCCATTAGAGCCCGGCACCATTGGCAGCCTCGACCGACATGGAAACCCGAATGTGCTCACGTTCGACAAAGGCACCTCAAGATTAGCGCAAGGCCCGACGGCACACAGCACATTAGTCGAAATGGAAAAATTTGCGGGCATCGCGCCAGAAATTAGCGTTTTTGAGCAACCACCAACGGTCTAATCTGGCTCTACATATTGGTAATCTGCGTCAATTGGCGTAGCTTGTTTTACACATTATGCTTCAAGCGCAGGAGTTTACTATGCCTGATAGCCTTTTAACCAATTCTAAGATTGTCGCTGCGTATCGCGAAAAAACGAAAAAATCGGCCGAGTTAGCGGAAAAAGCGCGCGGTACTTTCCCTAGTGGCATTACCCACGATTCACGCCACACTGATCCATACGGCATATACGTTGATCATGCCAAAGGATCGCGGAAATGGGATGTCGATGGTAATGAGTATGTCGACTTCTTTGGTGGCCACGGCGCCTTGATCCTTGGGCATAATCATGCCGGCGTTATAGATGCCGGTCATGCACAGCTTGACAAAGGAACACATTTCGGTGCCGGCCATCCGGCAGAGGTCGAGTGGGGTGGCCTTGTCCAGGATATGGTGCCGTGCGCAGAACGTATTCGTTTTACATCCTCTGGCACTGAAGCCAATCTTATGGCCTTTCGATTAGCCCGTGCATATACCGGAAAGCCAAAACTCGTTCGGTTTATTTGCCATTTTCATGGCTGGCAAGATCATGTCGCTTTCGGGGCCAAA
The DNA here is from genome assembly GCA_002724555.1 of Rickettsiales bacterium. GTDB lineage: Bacteria > Pseudomonadota > Alphaproteobacteria > UBA8366 > UBA8366 > UBA6544. The sequence continues at coordinate 16,769 of PBOZ01000023.1, read as the reverse complement.
GGCGGAGCCACGGACGGCCCGGTTCCGGGTGTTCTCGATGGCATCATCGAAAACGTCGTGTTGATCGAGCCTGGTAATGAGAAGTTGATGCGAGAGACATTGGCCTCCCGTGACGATATAGCTGGCGTAATCCTTGAGCCTACAGGTGCTAGTTTTGGCAGTATTCCGGTAACAAACGACTTCGTAGCCGCATTACGAGACGCCACGACTGAACATGGTATTCTTCTCCTTTTCGACGAGGTTGTGACTGGCTTCAGAGTTTCGCCCGGCGGCGCGCAAGCCCACTACGGAATTACACCAGACCTGACCTCACTTGCAAAAATTCTTTCCGGCGGCCTCCCGGGTGGCGCTGTCTGCGGGCGGGCGGATATTCTAGAATTACTCGACTTCGAAGTCGCAGACAAAAAAGGTTTTCAAAAAATAGGTCATCAAGGTACATACAATGCTAACCCGATGTCTGCTATCGCCGGTGTTGCCGCCTTGAAAGAGATTAAGGCAGGCGGTGTATGCGACAAAGCGAGTGAAAACGGGGCAAAAATCCGAAAACGTGTCAATGAGGTCCTCGCCGAAGAGAATATACCGTGGGCGGCATTCGGCGATCATTCGGCCTGGTATATTTACACAAATCCAGAGGGCCACGATATTGACCCATTGACCTTTGATGGCTACGCGGGAAGTTTTGCGCAAATGAGTAATTCAGGTGGTCATCCTGCGGCGGCTAAACTTCGGTTGGCTATGTTGGTAAATGGCGTTGACATTACCAGCAAGCCTGGCGGCACTGTCATGGCGGCACATACGAATGAGGATATCGAAAAGACTGCAGAGGCAGTCCGTCAATCCGTTCGAATGATCTGTGAAGAAGGGGACCTTTAAAGCCCAATATAAGTGATCAAGCTACGATAGCGACGCACTGCTTTGAAGCCACTTGGCTAACCAGAAGGGTACGGTGGCAATAAAGCCGCCACCGTACTCGCGACCATTTATGTGAACCCCAAACGTTTTCGGATCACGGCGCAGTAAATTAGAGGTTCGGCATCAACTCGTTTTGAATTTTCTGTGTCCGCGGTGCATTCGCCTTAATGACATGTTCCTGATAGGCGGGACGCGAAACCAATCGCTGATAATATGCCTCAACATTGGCATGCGCTGGTCGGTTAGGCGTCCAATTAATCCAGCGATGCATCAACGATCCAGCTGCGAAATCTGCCATCGTCAATTTTTTACCAACGAGGTAGTCATTGTCTGCTAAATGCTTATCCAAAATGTCAACCAGTGGGATGGTTGCCGCAGCTACCGCCTCAATCTTTTGAGCACTCCGTTCTGCATCCGATACCCGGAAGTACTGATCGAGGTAGACAGTATTGAACGTGGCAAAATTAATCGAACTCCAATCCATCCACTTATCGGCAGCAGCGCGTACTCGGAGATCATCTGGATAGAGATCCCCGATGCTATACTTTGCGCACAAATATCGCGTCACAGCGCCAGATTCCCAGAGTGTGTAACCGTCTTCTTCCTCTAAAGTCGGCAACCGGCCGTTAGGGTTCTTCGCACGGTATTCGGGGTCATCATTGCCACCGAATTCACCACCCCAATCAATCCGCTCATAATCAATACCGATCTCGCCGAGACACCAAGTAACTTTGATTACGTTCGAACCGTCTTTTCGGCCCCATAGCTTCAACATCTCTTTCACTCCCATTTGTTTATCGGATACTAGATTGCGGCAGACTGCAACGATCGCAACCGCCAAATTAGATAGCCGACAATCCCTAGGTTTACGACATTCGCAACTACACCAATTAGAAAGGCTAAGGTGTAGTTACTCGTCAAATCATGGAGGTAACCACCAATACTGCCACCGGCGGCCATGCCGATCCCGCCAAAAAAGATTACAATCGCGGTGCGGCGCCCGATCCCTTTCCCGGATAAATGGTCGCGCAATACCACCGGATAAAGCGGCAATATCCCCCCGTACCCGATCCCAAAGAAGACAGCAATCAAATAGAGGAATGGTAATCCATCCACTGCAACGAATAATCCAACGGTGATGGTTTGCACCACTGAGAACAAAAACAGTGTATTCAGCGCTCCAATCCGGTCCGATATGTAGCCCATTAACGTTAAACGAGTAAGACCAGCTACGAGAAGAGCGACTGCCAGGACTTCCGTCGCGCTCGAAAGAGAATATCCAATATCAGTGATACGAGAAACGATATGGGCAATCGGCATTGCCATCGAGATGCAACAGCCCACTATTCCAATACAAAGCGTAACCATCCAAATAATCGGCGAGACGCCACCCAATTTTAAGGAGTTGTCAACAACCGCTTCCTCTGCCTTCGCCACAATTGGTTTAGACTCACTATTATTGCGATCAATGAATTTATTCTGAAACAGGAAGATCAAGCTTAATGGCAGCAACGTACATACCAACAAGATACCATACAAAAAATATGTCTCGCGCCATCCAACCAATTCATTCACATAGCCCGCGATCGGCGGGCAAACGGTTCCAGCGAATGCTTGACCGGACGCAACGATTCCGGCAGCCAATCCGCGTCGCCTATCGAAAAGGTTGACGATATTAGCCAAGAGTGGCGAGAACAAAGTAGCTGAACCCAGAAACCCGAAAAGGAGCCCGTAAGCAAACAAAAACTCCCAATAGGAATCCATCCCAGCCACAATAAACGCCGCGATACTCATCATCACTGCGCCGAGGAGGACTGGCGGGCCAATACCAATCCGATCAAACCAGTGGCCCATCAATATTGCGCCAATGCCAGCCAATAGGAATTGCAATGAGAACGCGAGTGAAGGAATAAATCGCGGCCAGCCAAACTCACCAGCGATCGGTTTCAGAACAACAGCCACCAAAAAAATACTGTTGCTCCCAATTAAAAGCGCCAACATAGACGCCCAAAGAACTATATATCGGTAGTTCGCAGCAAGCCGCCCACCAGTCTCCAAGACCACAGCTCCCGCTGGTCCTCTAACCGGTTCTGTGAATGAGATGAAAACCGAAGGCAGTTTCTACAACACCGCTGGTATCGCCAACCTCGAGCTCAAAAACCGCTTCGTCAAACTCGGGTACCATATCACCACGTCCGAATTCGCCGAGATCACCGCCGTCTTTTCCGGAAGGACATTCTGAATATTCTGTTGCAAGATCGCCAAAATCGATGCCATTCGCCATTTCAGCGGCCACCATCTGAATACGCTCAAGTGCTTCATCTTTCGACCGCGAGGCACCGGATCCTTGCGATCCGGCGTACATCACCAAAATATGCGAAGCCTGAACATTGTCGGCCATAAGTGGTCTCCCAAAAAAGTTTGTTACTATCAATTGGAGGGGACTATAGGCGATCGAACTATCTGGTACACACACTTTCGCTTGGCAAGACAAATAGAGCTGACCAAAAATTGAATGCCCGGCAAAAAACCAAGTATTAGAATGGACATTTTCCTATTTAAAATGCTTCTTCACAAAACTTGCAAACATCTTGTAAGGGTTTCTTGAGCCAACGTTTTCTGATGATTTTAAGCTATGAATTTAGAGAGACCTTCAGAACACCTTCTATATTATCTAGCCCTACAAAGAAGCCCGTTGGTAGTCCAAGTCATCTGTAACAGATCGAGTTTCATCTGTTTTCATTTTAAAAATTAAATCACGGGGTTGATCAAAATTTGGTTTTGTCAAAATAACTCAACAAATCCTTGCTGAAAATACACGGAGTAGCATAGATGTCCGACAGCAACGTCAGGAGCATGAATCTCGCTGTGTTCCTCACATCGTGTGGAAATTATCACCATGAAGGGTGGCGGCACCCCGAAGCTTGGGTGGATGGTAGTACGAACATCCAACGATGGATAGAGATGGCACGAATAGCTGAAGATGCAAAACTGGATATGCTTTTTGTCGCCGACCAGATTGCGATTGTGGGAGGTGATGAGCTTACCGCTATTGAAAATAGTTCTAAAGTAAACCGCTTCGAACCAATGACTTTGCTGTCTGCTCTTACCACACACACTAAGAATATTGGTCTCGCGGGCACATGCGCGACTAGCTATTCGGAGCCATATACTGTTGCACGAATGTTCGCGTCGCTTGACCATTTGTCGGGGGGCCGCGCAGCTTGGAACTGTGTAACCGGCGGCCAGAAGGAAGAAGCTCAAAATTTCAATCTTGAACGCCATGCGGTTCATGGGGAACGCTATGAGCGGGCCAATGAGTTCGCCAAAGTGGTAATCGGGCTATGGGATAGTTTTGAAGAAGATGCTTTGCTCTACAATAAAGAAAGTGGCCGTTTCTTTGACGCTTCTAAAATTCATACACTGAATCATAGTGGTAAATATTTTTCTGTCCGAGGGCCATTGAATGTTTCGCGTTCACCTCAAGGTCGGCCTGTAATTATTCAAGCCGGTGGCTCAGACGAAACTATAAAGATGGCGTCGCAGATTGCGGATGTTGTGTTTACAGCGCAGGCAGATTTCGATTCTGCAAAAGATTTTTACAATCACGTCAAGTCAGCAACTCGCACATGTGGACGATCGGAAAGTTCTATCCGCGTTATGCCTGGCCTTTCGATATTTGTCGCTCCAACGCGAGAAGAGGCACAAGCTAAATTTGATGCGCTCCATGACATGATTGATGTAAAGGATGCAATAGAAGGTCTCAGCCGACTTTTAGGAGGTGTGGATCTTTCCGAATTTGATCCGGACGCGCCAATGCCGGCTTTAGAAGCCAATGATCTTCGCAAGAGTGGACCGGGCACATTTGCGCAGATTGGGCATGAGAACAACTACACTCTTGGAGAAGTCGCCGTGCAAGCGAAGGCAGCTCGCAACCATTGCCTCATTATTGGAACGGTTGAAGAAGTCGCGGACCACATGGAACACTGGTTTCTAAACGGTGCCGCGGATGGTTTTAACCTTCTACCCGCAATAGTCCCGGGAACTCTGACGGATTTTTGTAATCTCGTGGTACCCGAGCTTCAGTCAAGAGGTCTTTTCCGATCAGAGTATGACGGAGTAACGTTGAGAGTTAACATGGGATTTGAAAAGGGCCGGGTGAAGCAATAATCGCTATTGGCAATTTTAAAATCTACTGAATTAACAATTGTTCGCGGTTGGACGGTAGGTTTTCTCAACGACCGGCGCCCCCCTCCACCCCCCCCCAACTTTCCCTAAAGCCGATCTCTCTGAGTGGAAATAACGACTAAACAAAAGGTGTGGACGGTTATACTTCCGCTTAGCTGGGAAAACTAAATTCCTAGCCCATCGTTTCCTTCAGAAATTGCAGTATTTCAGCATTGAATTCTTCCGGTGCTTCGATATTGCAGAGATGGCCCGCATCGGGAATTTCAACAAATTTTGAACCCTCGATCTTGGTCCTAATTTCGCGGCCAAGGACCGAAGGATTTAGCCGGTCGTCACCACCATATAGCAACAAGGTCGGCACCCGGATACGTTCAAGATCAGCAGAGCGGTCGTAAAATGTCGAAGCCTCAATCGTTTTGACGTAACTCTCCTTGTGCAGAATAGAGATACTCTCCACCAACTGCTGGAAATGCGCATCCGTCGACCGTCGTCCCATTAAAGTCTTTGCGATGATGGGCGCGATATCGGCCGGCTCTTTTCCATCTTCCACTAATGGTTTCTTTCGCAATCGCACAAATTCATCGCGCTCAGCCTCTGTTCTTTGTGCGAAACTGGCCCTGGTACCGGACAAAGTCAGCGTCTTGATTCGTTCCGGAAAGCGGGCCACAAAATCAAGCGCAATTCGTCCCCCCATCGACAAACCCACGATGTGCGCAGTCGCAGCTTCTAGATGATCGAGAAGACGCACAATATCACGAGCAAATTCGCCAAAGTTGAGCGGCCCCACATAATCATCCGATTCTCCATACCCGCGCGCATCCCAGGCAATCGCCTGATAATTTTTAGAGAAGGTAGGCAATTGATCGTGCCAATTTGTTCGGTTCCCACCAATCCCATGAAGAAATAAAACAATATCGCCCGCTCCCGCTTGATCATATGCAATGCGCGGTTCACCCGGAACGAATGATGTTTCAATAATCATCGGCTTAAACACGGCCAGCACGTTGCAGAACCACGTGCATCAATACATCCGTCCCCGCAGCTAAGTCTTCAGGCCGAGCATTCTCCATTTCGTTGTGACTAATGCCGTTTTCGCACGGAATAAAGACCATGCCGGAGGGGCAGATATGCGTCATATTGATTGCGTCGTGTCCAGCACCTGAAAAAATATCCATGCATGAGATGCCAAGCACTTCTGACGCCACGCGGACGGCATCAACACATTCATGATTAAAAGTGACAGCATCGCGGTGACTTGTCTTTTCAATTCCAACCTCCAATCCACGCTCTGCAGCAATTCGCTCGCAAGCATCGATCATCATTCGGCCAGCAGCCGCTAAAGTACCATCATCCGGATGGCGGCTGTCTATTGTGAACATCACTTGTCCAGGAATGGTATTACGGGAATTTGGTCGGACACGCAGGTGGCCAACCGTAATCACTGGATGAGGATCAAAATGAAAAGCTGCGTTGTCAACCGCATCGATCATGCGGGCAGCCCCGTGCATCGCATCTTTTCTCAATGCCATAGGCAAGGTGCCCGCATGCCCTTCCTCGCCGGTCACCGTCACCATGTAGCCTGTCGACGCTTGGGCGCCCTCGACAGCGCCGACCTGAATGCCTTCGTTCTCAAGGATAGGGCCCTGCTCAATATGAATTTCAAAAAAACTATCAACGTTGAAGCCGCCCACGGGCTCGCTTCCGGCATAGCCAATTCGTATTAATTCATCACCTATTGATTTGCCGGTGTCATCACTCATCTTGAGGGTTTCTTCGACACTTCGTCGCCCTACAAAAGCATTTGAGCCAACGCAACCAGCGCCAAAGCGCGAGCCCTCCTCATCAGTCCAACACACAACATCAATCGGCTTCTCGTGCTCCACGCCGTTTTCGTTCAAAGTACGCACGATCTCGAGGCCCGAGAGTACGCCAAGAATACCGTCGAAACGTCCGCCGAGAGGTTGGGTGTCCAAATGGCTTCCCGTCATCACGGGCAACGCATTCGCGTCACGCCCAGCCCGCCGCGCAAAAATATTACCAACAGCATCAACACGAACGTCGCAGCCCGCTTCTTCGGACCAGCGAACGAAGAGATCACGGGCTTGTTTGTCGTCGTCAGTCAAAGCCAAGCGACCCATACCACCTTTCGGAGTTGCACCAAAATGGGCCATCTCCATATGTGCATCCCATAAACGCTTCATATTACTTCTAAGTTCAGTCATCGAGCCAATGTTCCAATTTAATGCATATTAATCAGAGATTTATATCCATGCACTCAAAGCAAGGTCATTCAAAATGGCACGCCTCCCGCAATGGTCACTCGGTACATGCGCCGGGTGTGCCCTACGTAATCTGCTACAGCATAGTGGCAGGTGCATCTATTGTCCCAAATTAGTAAAGTTCCTGGCTCCCAACGAATGCGACACGTGAATTCCGGGCGCTGTAAATGCTTCATAAGCTGGTCCAGTAATGGTTGGCTTTCCTCAGCTGTTAAATCATCAAATCGCTGCACTTGATCGCCAAGAAAAAGGCACTTCCGTCCCGTTTCGGGGTGTGTACGAATTAAGGGATGAACTGCAATGCGAGGCTTATCGGATGACGTGCTTAGTTTCTGATCCATGCCGCCATCAGCATACCACTCTGCTCGAGATTTGCCGCCGTACCGTGACTTATCCGCGCCATCGCAATAGATCCTGAGCTTCTCAAGAATTGCCTTCATACCGTCGGAAAAGACGTCATAGGCAGTTTCCAGGTTGGAAAATACCGTATCGCCGCCGACCGGTGGCAGTTCACGCGCAAAAAGTAAGGTCGCCTTCACTGGTTTTTGGTCATACATTTGGTCTGAATGCCAACGATTGCCGAAGACCCGCTTGGCATCTGGTGCTGTAACAATTTCAAAAACTTCCGGCTGATCCGGAAGTCCTTTCATGTAAGGATAAAAATGAACATTACCCCATAGACGGGAGAAGGCGAGTAAGGAGGCCGCGTCTAAGCGTTGATTTCGGATTGCGAGCACTTTGTATTCCAAAAATGCGTCGTTCAGCGCAGCAACCATTTTTTTATCGAGTGAATGCGACACATCGATCCCACTCACGTCAGCACCTATTGCCCCGGAAACGGGGGTAATAACAAGCTCAGGATCCTTATTCATTCCTTTGGTGACCCTAGACACCAGTCACCTCACGCTGTTCTACACCCATTCCAACCCTCGCTAGTTAGATTGTGACGTCTTGTCTCTCTATGACAGATTTTTGGGTCTGCACTGCTACCATCACTTTTGGGTCACTCTTAGAATGCATGTAATTAATGATAGTCGTTCAATTAGTCATATGCGTATTTCAAAAATGCTACTAATTACTTTGCAAGCCGCTTAAGCGGTCGCATTGGCATTTTCTTCTACCCAACGCGCAACCCGAAACAAGTTCGCATCGTCTCCTTTTCGACCCATTAATTGGACGCCAAAGGGCATTCCAGCCGGGCCTTTCAGCAGCGGCAAACACAGCCCCGGCATCCCAAGCAGGGTCCAAGGAGATTGGAATATGGGGCTACCGGTGTTCGCCAATCCAACTGGCGCCTCACCAGTAGCAGGCGGGACGATCAATACGTCCACGCCGCGAATAGCCTCATAGATTTCTTTCTCAATTGCAGGAACTGCATCTAGTGCACGTAAATATTCTCCTGCCGTTACCGGCAGAGCCGCTTCAATACGCTCAATTGTCCGATGGTCCATCAATGGCGGATTTCTGGTCACTTCTTCCGCATAGAAATAAGCCAAGCCCGCACTCATAACCTTGTCATGATGACCGAGCAAGTCACCGAATCTCCTAGGCAATTCTACGGCCTCAACGGCATCACCAAGACTTTCAACAAACTTCTCGAAAATCTTAAATGTTTGCGGATCGCCCTCACTCCAACCAGGTAATCTCGAAAAACCGATACGCGGTGCAGAACCTAAAGGCCGTTCAAGCGCATCGGTTAAATGCATTCCTGGATTGGCGCGCATCTCCTTATCGCGCGGATCGTAGACCATCAACACATCGCTGAGACGCGCTAAATCTTTTAGCGAACGCGCCAAAGGGCCAACATGATCTAATTTGCGGGAAATCGGACTAACGCCGATACACGAGATCGAGCCAAATGTTGGTTTGTAACCATGAATTCCGCAATAAGAGGCTGGCCTAAGAGTAGAGCCCGCTGTTTGCGAGCCTAGCGCCAACAAGGCCATATTATCGCTTACAGCAGCGCAAGAACCACTAGATGAACCGCCTGGTGTCCGCGACGGATCATGCGGATTTTTAGTTTTGTTTGGCGTCATTAACGCAATCTCTGTTGTGACCGCTTTGCCAAGGATCACAGCACCCGCCTGACGTAATAGCATCGTTGCGAAGGCATCAACCGCCGGTCGGCGACCTGCATAGAGATTGCTGCCATTTTCAGTTGGCATATCGTGAGTGTCAAAAATATCCTTCAACGCAATGGGGATGCCATGCAAAGGCCCCAGAGTAGCCCCGTTATCTCGTTCAATATCCTTTGCGAGGGCCTGAGCCATTGCCTGATCCGGGTCAATATGAACCCAGGCTTGCACAGTTTTCTCACGTGCTTCAATTCGAGCAAGACAGGCTGCAGTGAGTTCTTCCGACGAAAATTTGCCGGCCTCCATACCAGCCAGCGCTTCCGCGGCTAACAATTGATTCAAAGGCCTATTATTGGGCATTGGTTACACCTTTGGAAAATCCCAGTATTTATGAGATTAGCCCGTCTGTCTAAAGTACCAATACAGGCGCCCCACGAGAGCTGGAGTTTTATTTCAAAAAATTAGAACCCGCCGTCCTTAATAGCACGCAGCATGTTGATATTGGGTTAATTGATTTTTTAATTATTGTGATTACTACCACCGAGACAATCAGGAGACTCACGAACAATACCGCCTTTTTCGGCCCACTCTTCCGTTGTCAACGTTTCCATAGAAAGTGCATGCAGAGGGCCCGCTAATTCATCTTTTAAAATACTATTTACCGTCTGATGTCGGCGCACACGCGGTACACCCAAAAATGAATCGGTTACAACCACCAACTTAAAATGGGATTCCGATCCTGGAGGAACATTGTGCATATAACTTTCATTAATCACCTGAAGGTGGTTCGGCGAAAGCGCTTCATTAATTTTTTGCTCAATCGTCTGGTGTACGCTCATTACATTCTTCGCTCCATGGTTTCCAACTTTATTGTGATTTGATCGCTCAATTTCCATACGCCACACCAAATTTTGTAAGTTGTGGTGAAAACTCCCTATATCTAGTATGCTTCAATAGTAAAAGATTATCTGCAAACCATAACTCAAGTTTTCGAAACATCCGTGCCTAATATTTGTGACAAACAACTCTATCGGCAACTCTATCGCATCCGTCGGGTAGAAGAAGAGATAATTCGTCTTTATCCATCAGACAGAATTAAGAGCCCGGTGCACCTTTCAATCGGGCAAGAACCTGTCGCGGTAGGTGTTTGCTCCGCCCTTAAGCCCTCTGACATTGTGTTTGGAACCTATCGAGGTCATGCGCTTTACCTCGCAAAAGGCGGTAATCTAAAGGCGATGATGGCGGAGTTGTATGGTAAATCTGGAGGCAACGCGCGAGGCAAAGCGGGGTCAATGCATTTGGTCGACACTCAAGCCGGTATGATGGGAACTTCTGCCATTGTGGCAACAACGATACCACAAGCAGTTGGCTATGCGCTTGCCGTTCAAATGCGCAAACAGGAAACCGCTGTTGTAGTCTTCTTCGGTGACGGCGCGACAGACGAAGGCGTCTATGCAGAAAGTTTAAACTTTGCCGCACTTAAGAAGCTCCCCATCTTATTCATCTGCGAGAATAACGGCTACGCCATATACTCGTCGGTCAAACAGCGCATGCCAGCCGATAATTTCTGCGAGCGGGCGGAATCCTATCGAATACCGGCCTCTCGCATCGAGAGCGGCGTGACGCGAGAAATTGGATTGGCTGCAGAGAAAGCAATTCAAAGTATTCGAGACGGCAAAGGACCCCAATTCTTATAATGCCTGACGGCTCGCTGGCGTGATCATGTTGGACCCGACGAGGACCGTATTTGGAAGTATCGCTCAGACGAAGAATTGGATGATTGGATAAAGCGTGATGAAATGGCCATTTTGGGGTCAAAGCTCACACCTGACATCAAGTCCAAAATAGACGCAGCCATTGAACAAGAAATCGCCGATGCGATCACCTATGCAGAAGAAAGCCAATTCCCCGATGCTGGAGAATTATTAGATCATGTCTTCCGCTAAACCATCCGATCGCGAGCTAAGCTACGCAGGAGCCGTATATGAGGCGACGCGGCAGGAAATGGCACGAGATGAAAACGTTTTCGTCTTCGGTCTTGGCGTCGACGATGCAAAAGGGATGTATGGCACCACTGCCGATCTACACAAAGAATTCGGGAGCACGCGTAATTTCGACACCCCGTTATCGGAGGACGCGATGACGGGCGTAGCCATTGGCGCAGCCTTGGCAGGCATGCGACCTATACATGTCCATCAACGGATGGATTTTCTTCTATTGTGTATGAACCAACTTATCAATATGGCCGCCAAGACATCCTATATGTTTGCCGGCGCATGTAATGTGCCCATGGTGGTTCGGGCGATCATCGGACGAAGCTGGGGACAGGGTGCGCAACACAGCCAGGCCCTTCATTCCTTTTTTATGCACGTCCCCGGCATAAAAGTTGTCGCCCCCACAACGCCGCACGATGCAAAAGGATGTTTGATTGCGGCTATCCGCGACGACAACCCAGTCATATTCATGGAACATCGGATGTTGTATGGCAACCGCGGCGTCGTTCCAAAAGAAATATACGAAGTCCCGTTTGGCCAAGCACGGCAACTGACGGAGGGGCAAGATATCACAATCATTGGCGTTAGCCATATGGTGGTCGAATGCTTACGTGCAGCCCAAGTTTTGAAGGGTGTAGGGATATCCGCGGAGGTAATCGATCCTGTAACCCTCGCACCGCTAGACATCAATGCGATTTTAACTTCTGCCAATAAGACAGGCCATTTGCTCATCGTTGATACCAGCTGGACCATCTGCGGCGCTGGAAGTGAAATCGTCGCCCGCGTTGTCGAAGAAACCGGCGAACAAGGCATCCCTAAGATGAAGCGCATGGGTTTTGCACCAGCCCCCTGCCCAACGACGCGCCCACTTGAAAATATTTATTATCCGAACGGCCAGACCATTGCTGAAGCAGCTCACCAACTCGTGCGCTCTAATTCGAATTGGTCGGCGCCTAAAACATTGTCTAACGAAGTCTTAGAGTTTCGGGGACCATTTTGAGGTTCAGATCGCATGAGTAATCGAGACGCATTGCGCTTGCGGATAACTAAGGCAGTTAAAGCCTACTGCGACGCCGAGCATGATTTTGGATATTCAGCCCTTAATCCAGTTGTACGGCTGCATGAACCAACTTTCTCCGCAGATGAAATCAATGCAGCACTTGACTGCCTATTGTCGACGCACGTTACGATGGGCCAAAAGGTAAAATCCTTTGAAACCGCGTTCTCGTCCAGCGGTTCATTCGGCCCGGGCGTCATGGTTAATTCCGGGTCTTCGGCCAATTTGCTTGCCATAGCCGCCCTCGCCAATCCAGAAGCCCGAGACGGCCTGCAACCAGGCGACGAGGTTATTGTTCCAGCGTTATCCTGGTCAACAACAGTTTGGCCATTGATACAATTGGGCCTAATACCTGTCGTTGTGGATATCGATCCCGCAACTTTGAATGTTGATCCAAACGAAATCGAAGCGGCAATCACAGAAAAGACACGTGGTATTATGGTTGTCCACGTTTACGGCAATCCATGCGAATTGGATGCGATCCAAGACATTTGTAATCGCCATTCCTTGATATTAATTGAAGATTGTTGCGAGGCCTTAGGTGCTATCTACGACGGCAAAGCCGTTGGCAATTTTGGCCGTATGGGAACGTTCAGCTTCTATTTCTCGCACCACATTACGACGCTAGAAGGCGGCATCACCATCGCCCAAGAACAAGAAGACGCTGAACTCATGCGAATTTTGCGGGCACATGGTTGGATTCGAGAAGTCGAGGATCAAACTCCTTGGACAGAACGGTATTCTGAAATTCATCCTCGGTTTCTTTTTGTGAATCTGGGCTACAATCTGAGGGCAACAGAACTTCAAGGCGCCATTGGTCTTGTACAGCTTCCGAAATTGCCGAAATACGTTAAAACAAGACGCCGTAACGCCGAACGTTTTACACAACGCTTGCTGGCTCATAGACCACTGATACACACCCAAAAGGAAACAGAGAAAGGAAAGCATTCTTGGTTCGGGTTTCCTATAGTTTTAATCAAAGATGCACCCTTTTCCGCCAGCGAAATCATGGCAACTCTAGGCGGCGCTGGTATCGAGACCCGCCCCATAATATGCGGCAATATCGCGCGCCAACCCGGACTGAAACTCTACCCTTATCGCGCACACGGCGACCTTTCTCATGCCAGCGCAGTCATGGATCGCGGTTTTTCATTCGGCAATCACCAAGATATCGACGTGGAAGCGCAAGATCATATTCTTGGCGTCATTGAAACATTTCTCTCCGATAAAGGAGCCCTTTCCGCATGACCCGCCCGCAAGCATTGGTCACCGGCATCACCGGCATGGTCGGTTCTCATCTCGCCGACTATCTGATTGCTGAAACAGACTGGGACGTGGTTGGGATGTGCCGCTGGCGAAGCCCACTCGACAACCTAGAAAATCTCATTCCCAGTATTAATCGCAACGAACGGATCAAAATTCTCTATGGTGATTTGCGGGACACACTCGCAGTGCAGGACGTTGTCAGACAGTCAAAACCCCACTACGTGTTCCACCTTGCCGCGCAAAGCTATCCACGAACAAGCTTCGAAAGTCCGCTTGATACATTCGATACAAATATCCAAGGCACCGTCAGACTTCTCGATGCTTTGAGGCAATATTCGCCGGACGCCATAATCCATGTGTGCGCATCATCTGAAATCTTCGGCCGTGTTCCAAAAGATAAAATTCCGATTAGCGAAGAAACTAGCTTCCACCCCGCCTCCCCTTACGCAATTAGCAAGGTAGGAACTGATTTGGTGGGACGGTATTATGCCGAAGCATTTGACATGAAGGTCATGACGACGCGGATGTTTACACATACTGGTCCTAGGCGCGGCGATGTCTTCGCGGAATCAACTTTCGCGAAGCAAATCGCTCTAATTGAGGCGGGCCTAATTCCCCCGGTAATCAAAGTCGGAAACTTAGAATCATTACGGACTATCGCCGACGTCAGAGATGCTGTCCGAGCATATTATCTGCTAGTTACTGTCGACCCAATTGGGGGCGCCTATTATAATATTGGTGGCACCCACAGCTGCACTGTCGGTGATATTCTTGAGACCTTGGTTTCATTTTCCAATAGAAAATCCGAGATCAGTATCGAAGTTGACCCTGCGCGCCTTCGGCCAATCGATGCCGACCTGCAAGTGCCTGATATTCGCAAATTCACCAAGCACACCGGCTGGTCGCCAGAAATTTCTTTCGAACAAACGATGCGCGACTTGCTTGACTACTGGCGAAAACGCGTAGCGCAAGAAGGCAACAAATTTTTAATTCGATAGTTTCGAGCAACCAGAAATGAATTTCTATAAGGGAAAAAATGTCCTTGTGACCGGGGGTACCGGTCTCATCGGCCGTCCGTTAACTGCATTACTTAGCGATAGAGGTGCGCGCGTTCGAGTTGTCTCACTGGACGCTCCAAGCGAGATACCGCAAGGCATTGATTTTGTAAATGCAGACCTTCGCGAGGCTGCCAATTGCGCCGAAGTGGTCAAGGGTATGGACATCGTATTTCATCTCGCCGGCGTGAAAGGCTCACCGCAAATGGCCCGCGAGCGGCCTGCAAGCTTCATGGTTCCGACAATAACATTCTCCTTCAATATGATGGAGGCTGCCAGACAGGAAGGCGTCGAACGATATCTATTTACAAGTTCGGTTGGCGTATACGCCCCATCAGACAAATTTCGGGAAGATGATGTTTGGAAGACCTTTCCGTCACCAAACGACCGCTTTGCAGGCTGGGCCAAACGTATGGGGGAATTGCAAGCTGAAGCATATGCCATCGAATACGGCTGGGACAAAATATCCATCGTCCGTCCGGCAAATGTCTATGGCCCTTACGATAACTTTAACCCAGGGAATGCAATGGTTATCCCCTCCCTCATTCATCGGGCATTGAGTGGCGAGACACCGCTTACAGTCTGGGGTGACGGATCCGCCGTTCGTGATTTTATACATGCACGCGACGTCGCAATCGGAATGATGATTATGGTTGAAATTGGTGTCAACAAGCCGGTAAACCTCGGTAGTGGCAAAGGATTTTCAATCAAGGAGATTGCGGAAACAGTGGTCGCAAACCTGCCAAAGAAAACACCAATTATTTGGGATAAATCTAAACCCTCAGGCGACGCCGTGCGCCTCATGGATGTGCGTCGTGCAGCCAATTATGGTTTTAAGCCATCGGTTACCCTTAGCGAGGGAATCTCGGAAACCATGGATTGGTATCGGAAATACAAAGAGAGGACCGGCGAACGCTATAACGCCTTCACCGAAACGCGCCTAGTGCCCAATGGCTAATCGGATACTTGTTTCAGGCACCCAAAGCGGCCTCGGCGCCAGCCTTCTCAATTGGCTAGGCACTGATTCGTTAACAAGGACCGATAATCCAGCTGACCTCTGGGCCCGACCGACCTATGATGCAATCGTTCATTGCGCCATAGATTTAACAGGGGACAACTCTAAGCTGATAAACAAAAATGTCGCCTTGTTGAATGACGTTATGCGGATACCTCATCGATTATTCGTGCAGATTTCTTCCACCGATGTCTATCCGAATACAGAAGGCAAAAGACGAGAAAGTGACGAACTCAGCGCTATTCCGGAGGACGGCTCCTATCGCGCTGTAAAACTTGCTTGCGAATTGGCGATTGGGAATACCGATAATCCCATCCTCGTTTTACGGCCAACGGCATTGCTCGGCAAGACCGCTCGGCCAAACAGTCTTATCAAAATGATGGACGACCCAAACTGCTGTCTCACACTCAGCCCTAAATCAATTTTCAATTATGTTCGGCATCGCCAGGTCAGTGAATTTATTAAAGTTGCCATCCACAATGGCCATAGCGGCATATATAATATCGCATCCACCGGGAACCTGCGGCTTGATGAGGTTGCCGCAATTGTTGGAGCCAGACCTGAATATGGCCACTACAAATACGAAGTAGGCGATGTCGATAACAGTAAGGCCAAGGCGGTCTTTCCAGGCCTTTCTATGACCAGTGCTCAGACGATCGCAGCCTTTACGAAGGAATTCGCATGACAAAGCAACAAAGAGTTCTCATATGCGGTGCAACCGGCTTTATCGGACGGAATATCGTCGCAAGGCTTTCCCAAAGACCAGATATGGAAGTTATCGCTGTAGAGCATGAAAAGCAGCGCTTCGATTGCGCAAACGTCGAGTGGGTAAAAGCCGACCTCACGGACAAGAAGGATGTGACCAAGGCGCTCCAAAACATCGATATCGTCATTCAGGCAGCAGCCACTACATCCGGTGCTGCCGATA
>PBOZ01000010.1 GCA_002724555.1 Rickettsiales bacterium | reverse complement strand
TGGATTCATGCTGAATGGAGCTTCGTAATTCTATTCATTATAATGGCTATCGGTGCGGTGGGAACTTTGACAGTTGTACCCTTACTGCCACGTGTGATTGTGATGCCGAAACTCACCTAAACGTTTAACAACAAAAAATAAGTGAATTTATCTCCAGTTTTTCTGCGGCCACAGTTAATTTTATCGCGTGGTAAAGCCTGTGGTGACTATGAAAATGATAGAGGGTAGGTGAAAATAAATATTTTGAGGAAAGATCGGCAATGTTACTCCGCGTGATTGGTTATATCGGGAGCAGATTACCAGGTTAAAATGCGAAGGATAGCCTCAAGCTGACTGGGCTCATTTATTGTTATTTCTCGTAATGCTCTGTAACGCCCTAAGTGTACCGGTATGGTGCTAGGAGGCATTAAGTGTCGGAGGGCCATCAAGTGAACGAAATTCGTGTAGGCGTGATTGGGCTTGGAAGTATCGGCTTACGCATGCTTGCCGCAATTGAAGAGCACCCAGAGTTTGTAGCGATACTCGCATGGGATCCAAAACACGATGCTGTTGAGACGGCGCGCACAACCTTTAAGGGCCTGAGATTTGCCGATAGCGCGAGCGAGGTCATCGGGATGCAGGGCTTGGACCTCGTCTACGTGGCTTGCCCGCCCGATCACCATGCGACCTACGCGCTCGCGGCACAATCCGCGGACAAAGCTGTTCTATGTGAAAAACCGCTTGGCATTGACGTAGCCGATAGCGAGGCTTTAGTAAGCGCTTTGGCCGGCGGACCTCGCCATGGCATTAACTTTTTGCTAGCCGCTTCGCGGCCGGCTAACACTTTGTACGATCTCGTAGCAAACGAAGAACTCGGCCGTATACAACACATAGAAGTGCGAATGCACTTGCGGGCATGGAGGGAAAAACGTTGCTTCGAAGCACCGTGGTTGGCAAATTCGAGAGCAGGTGGGTTCTTACGCGAAGTGGGTTCGCACTATGTTTACTTCGCGAGACGTTTGCTGGGTGCTTTGACTTTGCATAGTGCGCATGTCGTAGGTCGCGATCATATTTCAGCGGAACATTTCGCACAAATATTGCTATACGCCAACGACATACCCGTTACGATGATCGGTTCAACTTCAAGTGGTACACCGGACGTCAACGTATGCATCGTGCATGGTGAAAAAGCAACTTATCGTATCCGAGACTTTCACTGGTTGGATATTGCCAGCGCAAGCGGATGGCTGCCGGCTTATCCAGCACCCAAAAAGCCCGAGCGCGAAACCCATCTGAGACAGCTGGACAATGTCAAACGTCTGCTTGAGGGAGACGAAAAGGCTACTGCGAGTTTCTCTGATGCACTGGCGGTTCAGCGACATGTGGAAGCCATGCTTGTGTAAGAGTGTTCTTTAGGTTGATTGCGCCGAGCTCGCGGTGCTACAGCGTGTTACGCAGAAGACGGGAAAAATGTCTTCGATGGCAGCCCACTGTCGCCTGCATTGCCGATTATGAGCTCGATAAATTGTGATCGCCGAGCGGATGTAATTCAGTCATTGATGTTTTCTCGGCGATGGGTCTTCTGGTGATAGTCTCCGGTATTCAGTTCGCCGCTGGGTGAATCAAGAATTTGAATGCTTAAGATACTGGCCATACCAATCGCATCCCACATAGTCTACATACGCATCGATTAATTTCTTGGTGATCGGGCCAGGTACCTCTCCGTCGCCGATCTTGACACCGTTTACATAGCTGACGGGACAGATGCAAAAACTGGTCGACGTGATGAAAACTTCTTCCGCATTCATGGTATCAAAGAGGTCGATATCGGCTTCTTTAATAGGCAGGTTCTGTTCACCCGCCAAATCGATGGCGGTTTGTCGGCTCACACCTGGGAGAACGTAGCGTTCCTTTGGCGTGAGGACAACGCCGTCCTTAACAATAAAAATGTTGCTACCTTTGCCCTCAGCTAAATTGCCATTTGTGTCCAACAATAGGGCGTGTGCTTCCGGGTCTGCGTCTTTCACTTCAAGTTCGGCGATGATTAGGTTGAGATAATTATGTGTCTTGGCTCGAGGACTTAATGTGTCAGGTGCGGGTCGGCGGACCGAAGGCGTTCTTACGCGCAAACCGTCTCGATAGAACTTACCGCGGTCTCTGAAGGGTAATGGCCGACTTTCAACGAGTATTGTCCGTTCTGGATAGTCGGTCCAGAGTCGTCTGTCCGCCGGTTCGAGACCACGGGTAATGCGCTGTGTCAGCCAAATGTCTTCGTCTTCCGATACGTTTCGCAAGTTAATTTCCGCGATCTCTTCGGTGACCTTTTTTAATGCTTCTTTGGAAATTCCAGGATCAATCCGTAGGTAGTTTAATGAGCGATAGAATCGGTCCAGATGTTCGTCGAGTTTAAAGATGCGGTGTCCAAAAGTCCGTGTTGTATCAAAGGCGGCGTCGCCGTATTTAAAACCTCGGTCCCGGAAAGGAACCCGCGCTTCGGTCTCTGGAATGATTTCCCCGTTAAACCACACAACCCAATTCTCATTCATCACCATAATCTCCTATGAACAGAACTTTTTTTATTGCTCGGCGAGTGCATTTTGAGCTGCCGATTTGAAACAGGTTAAAAACAGTTCGATTTCGGTATTCCCCATCGGTGTTGAAAGAGAGCAGACGCCTCGCTCGTTAACAAAGATGCCATCATTCCGCATATTAATTACAATCTTAGACAAAAGAGTCTTTTCCAAACCGGTTGTCATCATCGAGCGGTAGTCGCTCAGCGGCCGGTCGTGCATGTGTATGCGGAATAACGATCCAAGACCTGTGACCTGCCCAGGCAAGCCAATTTCTTGCATAATTTCGGCAATTCCACTGCGAGCTCGTTTGCCCAATTTTCCGATCCGGTTAATCTCTGCCTGGGTCAAAAGACGCATAGCGGCTTCACCGGCAACCATAGTCATTGGATTAGCGTTAAAGGTCCCTGAGTGGGAAAGCGCCGGTTTGCCGTCACGCGGGTCGAAGACTGCCATGATGTCTGAAGAACCTGCAACCGCACCGACGGGAAAACCACCACCGATAATCTTTCCAGTTGCCGTCAGGTCCGGCCGTATCCCAAACAATTCCTGCGCGCCGCCAAGTGAAAGTCGTAGGGTGATTACCTCATCGAAAATTAGCAAAACGCCTGTATCCTCTCGCACACGGTTTAGCATTGCGATGAACTCCGGAGTCGCGGGTATCAGTCCGCCACGGTTCGGCATTAAATCGATTACAATGCAGGCGAGTTCTTGCGCGTGCTTTCGCAATATTCTCTCTGCTTCATCCGGTTTGTTGTAAGGAATGACTATGACGTCGTCCAAAACGCTCTTTGGCGTACCCGCAACGTAGGGTACTGATTTTGGATCACTGTTACCCCACGTCTCCGGTGTCGGGTCGAGGCTAACTTCCAATTGGTCGTATGATCCGTGATAGGAACCTTCGCATTTTGCAATTTTGTAGCGCCCAGAGTGGGCGCGGGCCGCTTTGACTGCAAACATAACGGCTTCTGATCCAGAGTTACAAAAGCGGATCTGTTCGAATGATGGGACCCGTTGGCACAGCAGTTCGGCTAGACGGATTTCTGCCTCTGTTGCCATCGGGTATGCGGTGCCAAGTTCAAGCTGTGTCTTTACCGCTGAAACGATGGCGGGATGCGCATGTCCGTGGATCAGCGAGTTGTAATTGTTGGTGAAGTCTAATCGTTCGACACCGTCGGCGTCCGTTAGCCGGCATCCCTCACCGCGTGACGCATAGTAGGGGTGGGGTTTCATGAAAACCGTGATACGAGTGTTACCGCCGGGCATAACGGCCTTTGCTCGTTCATATAATGCTGCGGAGATCGGTCTTTCAACCATTAGAGCGCCTCCTCGCGCGCAAACCGGATGGGTCAGCACCCCTGGAAAACAATGGTAAATATAATAATTAGAACGTCGATAACCGCTGACAAATACCGGCTATACCTGCCGACAATTTATTCCAACTCTTAAAGAGGGGCGTGCATGCAGATTGGTGTAGATATCGGGGGCACTTTCACCGATCTCGTCTGTATTGACGACGCTGGCTGCCTGCACACGGCCAAAACACCTTCTACACCAGACGATCCGTCTCGCGGCGTGATGGAAGGACTATCTTTGCTTGCGGAACGTATGGCATTGACACTTCAAGCTATGTTGCCGGCAACCGGTCTGTTTATTCATGGATCAACGGTGGCAACGAACTTGGTGGTGGAACGCAAGGGAGCAGAGCTTGGATTGATTACGACTGCGGGGTTTCGGGATGTCATCGAACTAAGAGACGGAAGTAAACAGAATCGTTACAACATACGCATGGCGCCGCCTGAGCCTCTTATCGAACGACCGAAGCGACTTGAGGTCGATGAGCGAGTGAATTCAAAAGGCGAAGTGGAAAAACCGCTCGATGAAGATGGAATACGCGCCGCCATCAGGTCTTTGCAAGACAAGCAAGTCGAAGGGTTGGTTGTTCTTTTTCTACACTCGCACAGGAACGGTGTGCATGAGAAGCGCGTTCGTGAAATCGTGGCGGAGAGTGATTGGGCACCGTTTATTTCTCTTTCGCACGAGGTTTTGCGGCGGGACGGGGAATATGATCGCATTAGTACTGCGGCCGTAAATGCTTATGTTGGACCAGGGCTTGGCGGTTATTTGCAGCGCCTTGCGTCCAAACTTGGCGAAGAAGGACTCGAAGCGCCGGTTCTGGTTATGCAATCTACTGGAGGTGTTCTTCCTCTTGATCATGCGGTTCGACACGCAGTAGGTGCTGTGACTAGCGGTCCGGCAGGGGGCGCTATGGCAGGGGCGATGTTTGCGAAATTGGCCGACGAGCCACGTGTTGTGACTTATGATATGGGCGGTACGAGTACGGATATCTGTCTAATCGAGGACGGTAAACCGCTTGAGCGCCAAGAGACACAGTTGGGTGAAGTTAAGATTGCAGTTCCAGCCTTGGATATTTCAGCACTTGGGGCAGGCGGTGGCAGTATAGCATGGATCGATCCAGGCGGTATTCTTGACCTTGGACCCCATAGTGCGGGCGCTTCCCCAGGGCCAGCTTGTTACGACCAAGGTGGAACGCAGCCGACATTGACGGACGCGAACTTGGTGTTGGGATTGATTGCCGCGGAGACATTTCTCGGCGGTCGCTTGGCTTTGAATCGTTTACGGTCAATTAAAGCCTTAGAAGAACATGTTGCGGGGCCACTAGGATTGACAGCGGAAGAGGCAGCCTTGGCGATAAATGCTCTTGCTAGCGCACGGATTGCAGAAGGTATGCGGGCCAATACGGTGCGGCGTGGTTTAGATCCGCGTGAATTTACGATCTTTTCGTTCGGTGGGGCAGGTGGTTTGCATGCTGCATCTGTGGCGCAGGACCTTGAAATTCCGCGGGCGATTGTGCCGCGTGAGGCATCGGTGTTGAGTGCGCTTGGCTTTCTGGCCGCTGATGTGCGGCATGATTATCAACGAGTTGTTGGTAAGAATCTAATTGATCTTAAGACGGAAGACTTAAAGATACCTTTCTCCGAGATGGAACAAGAGGGCTTGGTTGCTCTTGGTGATGAAGGTTTCACATCCAAGCAGATACGCTTTACCCGCATCGCAGATTGCCGTTATTTACGCCAAGTTTATACAATACCCGTTCAGGCCTCAGCCGAGGATTTATTAAAGGAGGGCGATACTCTTTGGATGGCAGAGGCGTTCGAGAAAGGGTACCGCGCATTGTATCGGCATACGCACGATCGAAATGCTATTGTTGTTGATTCTGTCCGTCTGGTTGCGCACGGGACGCTGCCCTCGCTGTCATTACCGAAAAAAGAGTTGGCGGGTAGTGATCCAGTTTTAGCTCAACGGGGAACGCGTCAGGTCTATTACGGTTCAATCGTTGAGACGCCATGTTACTGGTTTGATGATTTAAAGCCTGGCATGAAACTCACGGGACCCGCCCTTGTAGATTCCGAATCGACGACGGTAGCTTTGCCCGAACAATACGGTGCGGTCATCGATCCATATGGTAGTCTGGTCATTACACCGTTAGAGAAGTTGTCATGAATGAAATGAGCAATGACGCCACTACGGAGATTGACGCTCTAACATTGGCCGTTGTGCGCCAAAAGCTCTTGTCGGTTTCAGAAGAGATTGTAGAAACTATGGTTCGCACTTGTTTCTCGCCTTTGCTTAATCAGTCCCGTGATTTGTCAGCCGTAGTTTTGGATGGAGAAGCGCAGGTTGTCGCTCAGGCTGAACGTACGCCCATTCATATGGGTGCAATGCCATTCGCAGTGCGCGCGATGGCGGAGGATTTTCACGGACGGGTTGGCCCGAATGACGTAATCATGGCTAATGACCCCTATTGGGGCGGCAGTCATCTGCCTGATATTACATTGGTCAAGCCTGTCTTTCGAGATAATCAGCTGCGCTTCTGGGTCGCGATTCGCGCTCATCAAAGTGATACTGGTGGCATTTCGGCTGGCGGATATAGTCCCAGCGCGACCGAGATATTTCACGAAGGGCTTCGCATCCCTCCTGTAAAACTCGCGGATGGTTCCGGCCTGCGTGACGACGTTTTACGTATGGTATGTGAGAACACCCGAAAGCCCGAAGATACACACGGCGATATTCTGGCCATGCTTGCATCGGTGAATGTTGGGGCAGAGCGTCTGGATTTACTGCTTGATCGCTATGGAACGGACCGGATTGATCAATGTAGCGCTAAGATTCTTGACGCCGGTGAAGCGAGCATGCGTGCGCATATTCGTCAATGGAAGCCGGGCATCTATAAAAGTGTAAGCTATTTAGATCATGATGGCGTTTCGACGGAACGCTACCCTGTGCCAGTTACTGTGACGGTCCGCGAAGATGAAGTCGAAGTAGATTTCCGTGAAGTTGGTGACCAGGTTGCTGCCTACTTTAACAGTCCGATCGCAAATACGAGTGCTTGTGTCTATATAGCATTCTTCTACCTCAGCAACGATCAACAGGTTCTGAATGAAGGCAGTACGCGGGCGATCAAAATACTTACCCGGAAGGGAAGCCTCGTCGACCCTGTATCGCCGGCGCCGGTTACCGGATGCACAACATTTGCCGCCGCTGTTATAATTGAATCGGTGATCCGTGCGATGGCTGGTGCCGCACCCGACGTTGTTGTTGCGGGTTCCGCTCGGCGCTTCCGATATGTCATTGCCGGTAACGAGCCTGAGTTGGGTTCATACATTTATCACTATTTCTCAAATAAAGGCGGATTTGGGGCGAATAACGACGAGGACGGTTGGGTCAATGTTGGTGGCATGCAGAATCCGGGTGGGACACCCAGCGCCAGCCTCGAGCGGGTGGAGTCCTCTTATCCGTTTTCAATAGAGGAGTACGCACTGACCACGGACACTGCGGGAATGGGTCGACAAAGGGGTGGAGCTGGCGGTGTCGTTGCACTTAGATATTGCGGGACAGGTTCGGCAGTCCTAAATGTAGCCGGCGAAGGCACTGTTATCGCGCCTTATGGCATTAACGAGGGTACAGATGGTGCTCCACATTCGATTTGGATTGAGCGTGACGGTGAAAAAATAGAACTGGACGGGCGGAGCAACGACACGCCAATTGAACCGGGGGACTTGATTGTCCATCGTGCCGCGGGCGGCGGTGGGTGTGGCCATCCCAGTGATAGAGCGCGCTCAATGGTGAAGAGAGATTTAGAATTCGGATATATTTCACAAGATATGGCGCGTGAGGCCTATAAGTTGAGGGACTAGAGTAGCCTTGCAAATGGGTATCATCTTATCTCTAGCATTCTAGCCCAATTGACATGCCATAGGCGCCGGACTTGAGAGTTGTTACTTCCCTCAATTTTTTCCTTTGAAAATGAAACGGTGGATCTGGTTAAGGTAAAGATCTGCGAATACTAGGTTACGATTAGTAGAGCTTAATCTGCAGACAACTTTTACCGATTAGCGATAAAAAACATGCGAAACTCCAACCGAGAAACAAGTTAGAATTCAAGCTAATGCTTCTGCTCATTTGTGATCGATAATTTTTACGCTTTGGCCATTAGGAGTATCGACGGTTCCGATTTCAATTGCGAAACGCCTCAGGTCGTGAGCGACCCAATTATTAAGATGTTCTATATCTTTTGCTTGGTCATGGTTTGTCTGTTCGTGCCACAAAAACGCCGTGATGGCATTATCTTCATAATAGCTGATGAGTTCTTCCTTGGTCATTAATCTGGCCATCAGATTGACGGTCTTTTGGGTGCACGCGCCATAACGTATCCGCGAAATCCAAATATAAAATTACTGACGACTTCCAAAACAAAACTATTTTGCCCTTTGAAATCCTCATAATTATAAATGGTTTTAACGACCGTAAACGGACTATGTTTGTCAAAAGTGACGCAAAGACCGTTGGAGGCGAAGGAGGCGAACCTTTCGGTTACGAGTGCCTCGTCTAATTTATCAGCCCGGGCCAAATCCATGATTGTGTTCTTGTCGCGGCACAAAGCAGCCACCCCTATATCTTCCCCGACTTCCCATTTGATGTATTTAGCCTCTGCTGTGAATGGTATTATTACAAGAAGAACGAATAGAACACCGTAACGCATTTGAACTCCTAGGACTTAAAATTATTTTATGTTGGTACGAGGTTAAACTATCCTCAGTTTTTCTAAAGACTGCGGCATTTTAACGCTCAGTAAATTTTTCAATCTCAGCAGTAATATACAATATTCCTCAACGGTTCAGACTTTCATCATCACTGCTTCTCGCCTTCATTTTTAAGCCATCGCTTGGTCATCTCAACTCAGAAAAATAAAATTTGGGATGAACCCATTTAATGAACAGAACGTACGAAAGTTCGTTGCTAAATAAATTCTTAGAGTTCAATCAAATGAGCAGAATAGTGGTTAGCGGTGGATCTCGGGGAATTGGCCTCGAAACGGTCAAGACACTTCTTCATCGGGGTCACCATTTGACTCTTTTTTCGAGGGGAGGAAGAAAAGTTAATTTGAGCGATCCTAATTTAGGTTTATTTCCGGGCGATGCGTTAGACGATGCTGATGTGAATGCAGCCATTGAAGCCAAGGATGTCGTTGTGCAAACGCTGGGTGTACCCGCAAATCTTCAATTGCTTTCAGAACCCATAGATCTGTTTTCATCTGCCACCAGAACTCTTATTGGTGCAATGGAAACAAAATAATTATTAGGCGTTTATTAACGGTGACAGGTTTCGGAGCAGGGGACAGTTATCAATCTATCAAATGTTTTCAGAAATTGCCTTTCGAAATAATTTTTGGAAACGCTTATCGGAACAAGTCAATTCAAGAGGATCTGATCAAGAAGTCACAATTGGATTGGACCATAGTTCGCCCCGGCATACTGACAAACCAAAGGTTCAGGAGCGCTTGCCGGGTAAGGTTAAATCTATCTGAGTGGCGTAATGGTCTGGTCTCAAGAGCTGCCGTTGCCGTTTTCATTGCGTCCGTAATTAGCGATCCAGAAATGATCGGAGCCGCGCCCGTGCTATCAAATTAGGGCTTATACGATGATTTGTATTCTTGATAGATTTACGCGATTTTGGGCTCTGATTTCATGGCACGCGTCGTATATATAGAGGGCCGCGCTTTCACGTAGTACCGTTTCGTGGCTTTAAATGTCTCTAAAATTTTTTGTGTCGCTATTTTTAAATAGAGCTCAAAGAGTCGTATTTATTAGTATCTAAAATGTTTTATTAGCATCTAAAATGTCCGAAACTAACTTTTGAATTATTATGAAGCTACGTGTTCCATTCTGCCTGATGGCGCTACTGATCCTAGGAGCTCCCGCTTCAGTTTGGGCTGAAGATAATTTGATAGAGGATTTTAAAGATCAACCAGGCAAGCGGTGGCAGTTCATTGCTGATACAGTTATGGGCGGAGTTTCAACTGGTAAAGTTGCATTCATTCGTGAGGATGGAGACGTTTATGCCCGTATGACGGGCAATGTGAGCACAGATAACAATGGTGGTTTTATTCAGTTCAGAATGAAAATGTCAGAGCCGTTGCCTGAAGTAGCACTGGGTTTGCGACTAGTCGTGCGCGGCAATGCCCAACGCTATTTTATTCACCTAAGAACTGGCGGAACGTTCTTGCCTTGGCAGTATTATCAGGCGGGCTTTGATGTATTGAAAGGCTGGTCTGAGGTATTATTGCCGTTCGAAGATTTTAAAGCTTCTGGAGCTTTCTTAAAAAATACGCCAAGACCGAAGGATGTTCACTCTGTCGGCATTGTTGCCTTTGGTCGAGATCACAAGGTAGAGATTGATGTCCGTGAAATGAGCTATTATTAAGTGTTTTTTATAAAGATGCGCTAGGGCAATCATATTCGTTGCCCAAAATTCATACACTCTTATA
>PBOZ01000022.1 GCA_002724555.1 Rickettsiales bacterium | reverse complement strand
GGGGTGTGGCCCGAGTTCCGGTTGTGACAAGGTTCTTTCCAGTCCGTGGGCAAAGTGGCTGGGTATTCCGGTTTCACTGCCAGGATTGGGGCTTTATTTAGTGTTTTTTACGGGGACATTTTTTTTGAACACAGAAGATGGAAAATTGTCCGTTCGTATGTGTGATGTACTGGTTTCGTGCAGTTTTTTGATTTTGGGTGGAGCTCTGTGGTTCACGGCTGTCCAGGCGATAGTGCTAAATTCACTCTGTCCGTTTTGCTGTGTTGCTCACGGACTGGCTTCAATGGGCGCAGCGGGATGGCTTTGGCAATTCAAGAGGTTGGAATGGCTGGACGGCCGCGTGAATGTGAGAATGTGGGGGTATCTGGCCATACTGATGGTGGGCTTGGTCGCAACTATACAAATGTTTTTTCCTTCGCAGCCATCATCTCCAAAAATTGTGCACTTTGATGGAGGTAAAAGTGTTAGAGCAAAGGGGGGTGCCATAGCAACGAACGTTCTTAATTTGAAGGGAAAATTCGAAGTGCCTGGCACCGGAGTATTGTTAGATTTGAGTCATCTGCCTGTGATGGGAGACCGTCGCGCAAAACATCTGATGGGGTTGTTATTTGACTATACCTGCCACGACTGCCGGAAACAGCACAGCTGGATTCGGCGCACAATTGATATTTATGATGGAGAGCTGGCTTGTGTCCTTATGCCGATGCCGCTTGATGCAAAGTGTAATCCCGTTGTCGAGGAGACTTATAGGGACCACATAGATGCTTGCGAGTACGCAAAGATTTGTCTGGCTATCCATTTTGTTGCACCCGAAAAATATAACGCATTCGACCGATGGTTGTTTGAAGAACATGAGGTAAAAAAAGATCTGTCGGAGGTTCGCAAATACGCGGAAAACTTGGTGGGGGGTAAAGCTTTAGATGTGGCGCTGGGAAGTGAAGAGCTTAGAAAGCAGTTGGATTTGAACATACGTGTATATGATCTCAGTAGCCAAAAGGGAAACAGCGGCATACCACAGGTGATAATAAAAAATGAAGTTCATTACGGCCCGGCAAGTTCCGAGCACGCTTCACATGACTACTTAAGGGAGAGTTTTGGATTGGAATAAAGGTAGCGCTCGGCAGTTATTGGGCGACTGACCAGAGGTATACGAGCTTGTCGTTTCCGCCGGAGGCAAGCCATTTTCCGTTTGGGCTCCAAGCCACGGTGTTAACATTGCCCCTATGTCTTTGAAGTGTATGCAGCAATCTCCCTGTTATTGGTTGCCAAATCTTCACGCTTCCATCGCTGCTTGCACTTGCCAATCGCTCGCTGTCGGGGCTCCAACAGACACTCCAAACTTCGCTCGAATTTCTCAACTTTTTGGGCTTGGAGTGGCTTGAAGTGCTATCCCAGAGAAGGATTGTTTTATCCAAACTCCCGCTTGCAAGGTGTTTTCCGTTTGGGCTCCAAGCTACACTACAAACGAAGTGAGTGTGTCCTTGCAGGGTATTTGTGAGACGCCTCTTTAAAGGGTTCCAAATGTTGATTGTCCTGTCGCAGCTGGCGCTGGCCAACCTAGCTCCGTCAGGACTCCATGACAGCTTCAGAATGCTCCCGGTGTGTCCGTATAAACTGAAAGGGTTTTTTTGAGGGTTTTTGTCGATTATTACGATAGCCTTGGCTAAGGTGCTTGTAGCGAATTGGGTGCGGCTTGGATTCCAAGCCTTGTCCAGATTCATGTGGGTTTGGCCTGGTGGAGATTGGATGTGGCGCAGTTTTTGCAAATCCCAAACGTCCAGCGAATGTTCACTTCCGCTAGCCAGCAGTCTGTTGTCAGGACTCCATTCGATGTCCAAGATGGCATCTTTATGGCCTTTTAATGTATGTAGGAGTTTGGGCTGCTCATGGTAAATGATGGATGGAGATTCTTGGGCGATAACTGCCAGGAACGGCAGGCTGGTTAAAAGAAAATAAAATATGAAACGCACGCTCAAACTGTGTACATTGACACAGCTGAAGTAAACTATATTGTGCTCTCAGTGGATGAAATTCCCTTGAAAATTATGAAAATTGGATATGATAATCATATTATAATCCGGATGTTGGCTTGGAGTATTGCCCTATGCGGGTTTCTTTATGCCGGCTGTGGCGGGCATGACGGTGATTTGAAGGAAAAAAAGAAAGGGGCAGTTGGCGGGGTTCAGAAAACTGTGAAAACAGATTTAAGGGCAAAGAAGCGAGAGTCCCAGGAATCGGTTTCCAAGCGGGCGTGTTCAACTTGTCACACATGGCCGGCACCCGATGTGCTGAACCGTGATGCATGGGTGTCTGTTCTGGACATGATGGAGCCTTGGGTAGGGGTTTCACCAATGCCTGAAAATGTGCCGGAAGAGGTTCGGTCATTGTACCCAACGGAAAGATTGGTGAATGAATCCGAATGGAGGGAAATAAAAGATTATTATCTGACTCATTCTCCAGCCAACTTGCCCGAGGTAAATATGGTTTTTGACGGGGATTTGGAGTTGTTCGAGGTTGAGGATTTGGAGGCCCCATTTAGCCCCTTTTGTATGGCTGTGCGAGTGGAGTCAGAAACGGGTGTGATATGGGCGGGTTGGGGAGTCTTTCAAGGGGATCACGGTGTTTACAAAAAGACTTCTGGAGGTGGTTGGAGTGAAAAAATGGACTGGGGAGGATTGCCGTCCCAGATCCGTTTTTCAAAGCGGGGTATATTGGCGACATTGATTGGGAGTTACTTTCCCTCCGATACACCACGGGGAGCCCTAGTGAGAGTCAGTTCGGGAAAGAAAAAACTGATGGTAGGGAATTTACGCAGGCCAACGGATTTACTGCTGCTTGATATTGACGGATCGGGCCAGAAGAAGGTGGTTTTTTGCGAGTATGGGAATTTGAGTGGAGGAATATCGTTGGTTAATCCTGAGGGTCGACAGCATTCTCTACACGAGCAGGCGGGAATTCTCAACATAGCTAGGGCAGATTTTAATGGTGATGGTCATTTGGATATTGTTGGCTTGGCTGGTCAGGCTCGCGAAGGGGTGATTCTGTTAATGGGGGACGGCAAAGGTCAGTTTGAGGCCCGGTTTGTTTTGCCGCGGCACCCGGCATGGGGCCATTCCAACATAGCGGTGGCTGATTTGAACAGGGACTCACGTCCTGATCTGATTGTAACCAACGGTGATAATGCGGACACAAAGGATGCCCAGCAGCGACCATACCACGGTGTTCGTATTCATTTGAATGACGGGAATGGAAATTTCAAAAGTGAGTTATTTTTCCATCATCCTGGTGCTTATAGGGCTCTAGTGAGAGACTTTGATTCGGACGGAGACTTGGATATTGCGGCCATTGCCTATGAAAATGGTAAGCATCCAGCTCTATTGTTCCTTTTACAGCATCAACCTATGCAATACTTAAAATTGCGTGTGCCGGGCTTAGATGGCTCCCGGTGGATCACGATGGACGCAGGGGATGTTGATCAGGATGGCGATTTAGACTTGGTGTTGGGGGCTATGGAAACAGGGCCAAGCCCGCGGACTATTCTTATGAAAAGCCGCCGAAAACCAGGCCACGATGGTCCGGCAATCATTCTCCTGCGCAACCGATTGAGGCAAAAATAGGGCTGTTGTAATGGTTTTCTTTGTCGAACTCTTGGAGTGAATTACCACGAAAAAACCGGGCTGGATGTGAATCCGACCCGGTTGAATTGGATTTTAAATTTTCTACTTTAATTTATTTAGAGCTTCTTTGGCTGCCGAAGCCGGATATTCATCCTTGTCCTTGGTGAGAGCCGTAAGTGCGGCCTTGGTTTCATCAGTGGCTGCTGTGCCGATGTTGCCAAGAGATGTTGCGCAATATCCGCGTATCGCTGCATCCTTGTCCTTGAGGCCTGCCACCAATTCGGCTTGCAGTCCTGCGGCATGCTCACCGGCTTCCATCAGGTACATATAAGCCTGCTCACGCTTGTTGGTGTTACTCCCTGCAATAGCCTCTTTGCAACGATCCAGAAAGTCCTGATGCGCGCCGAGAGTCAGCAACCCATGCAGGGCAGTGGTTTGCACATTTTCATCAGCATCTTCATCGACCATCTTGTTGATCGCAGCAACTACGTCAGGGGATGTGTCTTTCAGGAGCAGAACTAGGGACAACGCCGTTGTGCGAACCTCAGCCTCCGTATCGGCCAAGAGCGGGGTAATCTTGGAAATGGCCGTCTTGGCCATTTCCTCAAGGCCGGTCAACGCATTCAAACCCTTTACCTTCTCCTCGGCAGAAGTACTCTCGATTTGCTTCAGGGCTGCGTTAAACCTTTCCTCTTTGCTCAGGGCTCCTCCTCCACCCTCTTCAGAATTTCCATTGCCGCAGCCAACGAAGAGAACACAGAAGATTATGGCCAATATGAACCCAACGTAACTAAGCGCAGAGATCGTGGCAGTTTTTGGCGGAATATTATAAATCTTTATCATTATATTGTTGATGTAGTCTGATGCTTGCGATGCTTTACGGTGAGTTTTTGGTCAAAACACCCAAGGCACCTTCCGCGAATTTGCGGAAGGTACCCAAGCTGAGGGGGCGACTGAGCCCCAAACGAACTCAATAGTCAACTCAAATTACGGCGCGTAGGTATGCTCATACTGGGTGCCTTGAGCGGTTACTTCGCTGACAACTTCCATGTTCGGATCGAAGAACTGAATCTTGGCACCTACAAAGCGTTCGCGGCAGCAGTTTTGACGATTATAAACCTTGATCTCGTCAACCGGGTATCCTTGGCCCAAATCCACTTGCCACCATTTACCGGCGCCGTTGTGGGTATGGATATATACAGAAGGAGACCAGCTTGTTTGCTTTTTCCCGTTCACACCGTTTTGATGTTTTGCCCCACAACACATCCCACCCTTATCGCTGGTCTTTTTATTAAGGGCCACATTTTTTCCGCCGCTATACACCTCAATCTCCGCAAGGTTCAATGGATGTCCCTTGTCATTGTTATTTAGTCGAACGAATTGGATCATTGGTGCGCCAGTGGGGGCCGCGTCATCCGGGATGGTGGGGTCTCCGCCGCAACGAACGATCAATTTGTATGTTGCGGTGTTAACGCCGCCAGTCTCCTTGTTGTGACGGCCGGTGATTTCACCGCTGTTGCTCATATCGGCGTCGTCCGCCGCCAAGGCGCTACCGTCGGCGCGCACCACGTTGCCCTCGTTGCTGTTGAGCAGGGCCATCGTGTTCGCGTTCTCCGGATCCGTGTCCGCACCCAGCCATTTCGAGGAGATAAGGTCGCCTGCGGTGTTGCGGGTGAGTGCCAGCACGGAGAATTCGCGGCTGACATCGGCACCCTTGCAGAGGTTGTAGCTGACGGCGTTGCACTGG
>PBOZ01000021.1 GCA_002724555.1 Rickettsiales bacterium | reverse complement strand
TTCGCTTCGAGAAAGATGCCGCCGTCCAGCAGGCAGTGCAGCACTCTGCCGATGAAATTCAACAACTCAAAAGTACTGCAACAAGCCTGCGAGATGAGCTAGAAAGTTCACGATTTGAATACGAAGAAAAATTACAACGAACTCATGCTGAGAAAGTTGATGAACATTCCCAGTTGATAAAAACTATCTCAATTTTGAGAAACCAACTTGAAAAGCATCCTTCCGGAGTAACAAACGATGGCTAATAGAAAAATTGCGTTGGCGAGCGATGCTAAAAAACTAGAAAGCGCGAGTAATGACGAGTTAAAGCTTCAATTATCACGAGCTAAAACGAAGTTATATCAAACAGAATTACTATTGTCTGTGACGCAAAAAATTTCAGGCATTAAAAACTTGAGTGAAATATTGTGGACATTAATCGATATGACCACTCAAGAATTGGAAGCCGAAAGAGGAAGTCTTTTTTTAAACGATCCATTGACAGGGGAACTATATTCTCGGGTTGCGCAGGGCGACCTAACAAGAGAGATAAGAATTTTAAATACCACCGGTATCGCGGGAGCTGTTTTTAAATCCGGCCTTGGTGAAATTGTGCATTATCCATATGAAGATGAGAGATTTAACTCTAAGATCGACGAACAAACAGGATTTGTTACTAAAAACATCGTATGCGCTCCCGTAAAAACTGTAAGAAATGACATCATCGGTGTTGTCCAAATTTTGAATAAAAAAAGGGGGCGATTCACAAAAGAAGATCTTGAAATATTAGAAGGCATCACGGCGCAGGCAGCTATCTCTCTCCAAAATGCGCAGGGAATGGAGGAGATGGAAAAATCCCGCGAAAAAGAAATGCAGTTTCTGGATATTGTGTCTGATGTTACTGCAGAGATTGAACTTGGGTCTTTACTACAAAGAGTTATGGTTGAATCAACCAATATGCTCAATGCGGACAGAGCAACGCTGTTCTTAAATGATCCAAAAACAAATGAATTATTTTCTCGCGTGGCAATGGGAGACGGTATTGGAGAAATCCGATTGCCAAACGATGTTGGGATTGCTGGAGCCGTATTCCAATCACAAGAGACCATCAATATACCTTATGCTTATGCAGATTTAAGATTTAACCCCAGTTTTGACAAACAAACTGGATATTTCACCAGCTCTATACTTTGTGTGCCAATCATCAATAAAGATGGGTAATGTATTGGGTGTACGCAGGCTCTCAATAAAAAGGGGGGGGGATTCACAGATGAAGATGAATCTCGATTAAAAGCATTTACGCAGCAGGTTGCCATTGCATTAGAGAACGCAAAACTATTTGAAGATGTAGCAAAAGAGCGTGCATATAACCACAGTATGCTCACAAGCATGTCAAATGCAGTCATTACAATAGACGACGAAGGTAAAATTATTACCTGCAATAAAGCCGGTTTAAAAATCCTAAAAATTCGCACTTCAGATATAATTGGAAAAACGGCGGAAGAGTTTTTCACAAATGGCCGTTCGTGGATATTAGAAAAAATTAAAAACTGTGAAGAAACAAAAGAAGATGAATTATTAATGGATGCCGAATTTGAAGTAGGCACAGAAGAAGACGATAATATCGAATTAGTTTCGGCTAATATAAGCTTTTTACCACTAGAAAACCAAGATCCAGACGGCAGGATGGATCAAGCCCAGGGCCATTTGGGCACGTTGATTATAATAGAAGACATTTCAGACGAAAAACGTATGAAGTCTACAATGTCTCGTTACATAGATCCGGGAATTGCAGACAAATTGATGAGCGAGGGTACGGATATAATGGGTGGGCAAGAAACAGAAGCCACCCTGCTTTTTTCAGATGTGCGGAGTTTTACGACTATCACAGAGACGCTCGGTGCTCAGGGAACTGTTTCCCTTCTCAATGAATATTTTGACATAATGGTTGAAGCTATTAGCGAACAAGGGGGAATGGTCGATAAATTTATTGGGGACGCCATAATGGCCGGCTTTGGCATTCCTGTCGCAAATGAAGATGACGAAGACCGCGGCGTTCGAGCGGGTATTAATATGATAAAAAGGTTGTGGGAGTGGAACGAAATTCGAGAAAAAGAAGGTAAAATGCCTGTTGATATGGGTCTCGGTCTGAATACAGATAAAGTGGTTTCAGGAAACATAGGTTCATCTAAGAGGATGGACTATACCATGATTGGCGATGGCGTGAATTTAGCAGCTAGGCTAGAAAGTGCCTGTAAAGCATATTCAGCCCGAATACTTATCAGTGACTTTACCTACAAAAAGTTAAAAGGCACCTATCAAATAAGATATATCGATGATGTTGTAGTAAAAGGTAAAACTGAACCAGTTGGTGTGCGAGAAGTTCTAGACTACCATACAACAAAAACGTTTCCGAATCTCATGGATACAGTCAATCACTTTAATGAGGGTCTCATATCATTTAAAGCTGGCAGTTGGGACAAAGGCATTCGATCTTTTAAAGAATGTCTTAGGGCTAATCCTGAAGACAGATTATCAAAAACCTATATTGAACGTTGTGAAGTTATGAAGAAGAAAAATCCCAAAGATTGGGATGGCATCTGGGTAATGACATCAAAGTAAATTCACTCACTCACAAATTTCGATTGGATCGACACCCGTCATCAGCACTAGCTCATCCAGCGTTGTCTCAAAGACTGTATTTGGCGTCCCTGCAGCCGCCCAAATTTTATCAAAAGCGCCAAGCCCCCCATCGATGAATGTAACTACATCACCCGTGTGACCGACGGGCGCCACGCCCCCAATAGCAAACCCTGTTTTCTCACGCACAAATTTTGCGTCAGCTCGGCGAATCTTTTCACCAAGCGTATCAGCCACCTTCTGTTCGTTAACCCGAGCGTTACCGCGGACGATAACAAGGATCGGCCGTTCCGTTCGTCTCGATTTAAATATTAAAGACTTAGCAATCTGACCGACTTCACAGCCAACCGCTGCTGCCGCTTCCGCTGCAGTTCGGGTGCTTTGATCAAAACACACAATTTTTGCCCCAGCCCCGCGGGCCTCAAGCGCTTGGCGAACCCGCTCGACTGACCCACTCTTTTGTTCGTCATTCAAAATATGCCTCCCATCATGCCATCCCAAACAACCAGTTTTACTGCCAAACCACCGAGGAGAACCCGCAATATATTCTTGAAAATAGTATCGCTAATACACCCAAGAAAATAACGGCCAACGTAGGTACCAAAAACAATTGGGGGTAGCATTGCCATCATAGACCAAGCGTAGTCGACAAAACTGAACCCAATTAAAGCGAAGCCGACAACCTTCATGAAATGGCCCAGAAAGGAGAAGACACTGGTGGTCGATACAATACTTTGACGGGTCAATCCACGACCAACCAAGAGTGTACTCAAAACTGGTCCCACCACACCAATGACAATATTAAGCGCACCAACAACGACGCCCGCTGGCACGAAGGCCCAAATTGGCAGTTCTCTATTGCGCAGTACCTTTAGGCCCTGTGTAGCCAGAGTGATCAAGATGAAACTGCCAATTAGCGCCTGCACCCATTCCTTGGGAAGGTCTTGAAACAGCCAAAGCCCCGCGGCGATACCAAACGGCATCGGAATACCAAAGCGCAAGATGATGGGCCACAACATGTTTTCGCGAAGAAGCCAAATACGCCACCCATTTGCAACAAGCTGCACAGCACCATGTATCGGGATTGCCGCAGCAGGCGGCATGAACTGCAGCATCAGCGCCAAGAGCAAAGAACCACCGCCGCCGCCTGTAGCCGTTGTCAAGGCAGAGGTAAAGAAAATAGCCCCCGCCATAATGCCAACTTCAAACAAGGCCACAGACTAAGCCTTGGCCACCCGACACAATAGCGTCTTTAAATTGGTCTGTTCAGAGATTGGATCGCGTTGGTTTTTATCGGTCATAAAATTAACTGAGCGCCACGGGTGATACGGTTGCTTTTCACCCCAGCCAATTGGCACAAAGACCGCGCTTTTGCGAATGCCGGGGGTGATCCAGGCGCGCGCCTCGATAGAACCATGCGCGGTCTCAATTTGTATACGCTCGCCGTCTTCAAGAGATAGTGCGTTTGCTCTCTCCGGGTGAATTTGTGCGTATAAATCGGGCCACATTTCCTGGCTTTGCCAGAAATAATGTGTCCAGCTGTGAAAATGCGGCGCTGGCGGGCGTCCCGTGACTAATTCCATGTCGTAGCCCTCAGCTCGCAGCCGGGAACCCGGCGTTTCGTCGTTCGGCATCACAATGCGTCCCGGCACTCCGAGTGTATTTGGATAGAACGGCGTCAGCACACCTTCGTCATCGTCACCAGCAATTGATTGAACATAGGGAAGGTCAATCAGCTGCTCGCGCTCACTATAAAAAATTGGCAGGGCGGAGAGACCCATCGTTTGAAAGTTCTGTTCCAGTTGTTCAGACCAAAATTGCAGCTTTCCGTTGGACGTCGCAAAGCGGAACCCTTCCTGTGCTGCACCGTCTGCCGTAGTGCCCTCGAGGAAGAGAGTTTCCTGTTCTTCGGCATCTTCGCTCGCAACTGGGAAACGAACCCAACGCCATGGATTAGCGTGCAGACGCCTTTGCGTCATACCACGCAGGGTTTCGTGCTTGATCATTTCCGCATCCCAGAACTTGGCTGTATCTTTATATTCGTCCTTCATGACATCGTCGAAACCAAAGCGTTTACCAAGCTCAGTCCAAATCCAGGCATCAGGCTTCGCATCGCCGGGCGGATCAATCAATCTGTCAACCCAGACGATACGTCGGTCATCATTGGCGCGGCCGATATCCCCCGCTTCAATAGCAGGTGCCGCCGGCAGTACATAATCAGCATACGCCGAAGTCTCATTCTGAAAGAGATCAATGTGGACTAGAAGCTCCAATTTCTTAAATGCTTCGCGCGTGACATCCTGATTTGGCCATTGAGCCATTGGGTTATTGCCAGCAATTAGTGCCTTCAGTCCGTACGGCTTGGCCTTTCGCATAGCCTCGGTCCAGCCGGCTGGGCTCTTGCGAATTTTCGATTTGCGCGGTTTGACCTGGCGGTGCTCAGGCGCATTCGCGAAAAGGGTCGGCGCGAAGGACATATTCATATAAGCACCGCCCCTACGGCCCCAATTACCGGTAATCGCCGCCAGGAACATGAACACGCGGTTAGTTTGCGCCGAGTTGGTGTGCTGATTGATGCCGCGACTGCAGAAGATAACGCAACCATCCGCTTCGGCGACCTCCTCGGCAAGGCGCTTAATATCGCCAGCCGCAATATCAGTAATACCCGCCGCCCAATCGGGCGTGTAGCCCTGATTATCGAGAAAATCTCTCCATTTCTCCCAGCCTTCGACCCAATTCTCACAGTAGCGTTGATCATGCAGCTGCTGCGCGAAGATATGTTGCGACATCGCCAAACCGAGCGCCATATCTGTGCCGGGACGGATGCCGTGCCAGCGATCTGCCTTGCTGGCAGTGGCGCTGTAACGCGGATCAACAACCACCATCTTGGTGCCGTTTTTAACACGCCAATTGTTGACCATCCCGAAATAGACTGGCCGGGTTTCGGCTTGGTTGTCGCCTATATAAAGGTACATTCTAGCGCTACCAATATCCTCTTCGGTATAACTATTGCCGCAGCCGTTGGCCCCCTGCGTCATTTGATAGGTGATGTTTTTGCCAGCAGCGCAAAATGGGTCCGTGGTCTCGAGATTGGGCGTGCCCCACATCTGGCCGAATAAACGAATATAACCACGAATTGTGATCATCCCCGTCCGGGTGCCGGCAAAGATGCCAAGTGCTTCCGGCTCGTTCTGGCGCAACGGCTCCAGTTTCGCTGCAATCTCGTCAAGTGCCTGTTCCCAGCCGATTGGCTCGAACTTTCCCTCACCGCGCGCGCCTACCCGCTTCAATGGCTGCGTCAATCGCCGGTCGTTGTGATACATCTGCAAGGTATGCTGGGATTTCGGACAGACCCGGCCTTGGAGAATTGGATCCTCTTCATTGCCGGTGATCTTCACCAACTTGTCACCAGAGAAATGAAACTTCACACTGCATGTGTTGAAACAGAGTGTACAACTCCCGGGCTCGACACGGTCCGGTTTGCGCTCGGGCCTTGGCAGACCGTAGGGAAATGCAGCCCCACTCTGTTCAAACGCCAACTGCGCTTCTGGCGGATCAACAACCGCTGGCTGCTTGCGCTCGGGCAGTGGAACGGCTCCCTCCCGCCGATACATCCGGTCGAGATAGATTGTAGCGGGTCCCAGCAAGAACGAATCATGATCGCGGATCATCCGCCCCTCGCTCTCCGCCCGCTCGATATGATCCACACGCTCTCCAAACGTAATGGCGCTGCCAGGACAAACACTGGCACAGGCCGGGCTCAAGCCCTCGCTACGTCGGTCGGAACAGAGATCGCATTTTACCGCATGATGGCCACGCGGGTCGTAGCCCATAGCACCATATGGACAGGCCGTAACGCATTCACCGCAGCCAGTGCACTGACCCTCATTAATGGCAACAACGCCGTTTTCGGGATCCTTTGAGATCGCCTTTGGGTTTACTGGACAAGCGCGGAGACAGGCGGGGCGCTCACAGTGTTGACAGGCCACCGTCAGAAAATCGAGCCCGGGTGCTTCCCCGTCTGGCAGCCAAACTACTCGATTACGATATTCACCAGGGCCTAGTCCGTGCTCTTGCTTGCATGCCGCCTCGCAGCTCTTGCATCCAATGCAACGTTCCAGATCAAACATGAGGGAAAGCCGGCCCATTCCTTAACCCTTTATCATTTCATTAGGTGCCACCAGTAGATTTCGCCGCCATCTGCCACATAACCCGCGAAGAACGTCACTGTGATAACGTGAATAAACAAACCAATAACAAATAGACCAGCCAGGAATAAGTGCAGCCCTCGCCAATAGGCCTGCACTCTACTAACACTTCGCCGAGTGCCAATCAGCGTCTCTTCTTCACGTGCAAGGCGGATGTATGAGAACGTTTTAAATGGATGCCAAAGCCAATGCGAGAGGTTTGGTGAGAATAACGCTTCCGCAGCATCTGAATCGAATTCACTCAGCAGGGTGGTTTTTCTATCTATCACGTTGCGAATTCTCGCTTGGAGATCAGTGTCTGGTGATGCAAATCCCGGCCGCTTTGTACCCATTGTCGCGGCCATGCGTTTGGCGCCATAAATCCGCGCCCAAACACCAAGAGCGGCCAATCCAATTAAAGCTAATATGAGAAGAGCCGGCGGTCGGCGCATATAGCCCACCGAATGAATAGCAATGCAAAGGCTGCCCAAACACGCAAGATTGACATGCGCTGCAAACCAAGCCACCGGTGAAGACGCGCTTTTACCCCGCTTGGCAATAGAAAAACTTGCCGCAGTCAGCAATAAAACGGCCCCCGACACGCCCATCAAATAGAGTTCGGGACTACCTGGTGTCCTCCAGGCTTCCGACATGCCAGGCAATAAAAGAAAATATAAGGCAATGGCTAATACAGTGCCGCAGACCAGCCACGTAAGACGACGATTATTGAGATCTGGACGATGCATGACAGGGAGCAAGAATAGGTGACTCCAGCGAGACCGCCAGAACAATCGACATAAGAAGTCTAAAAATCGCGTTTGCCACCTTGCCCCCAAGAGTTATCTCTTCTAACCGGGGAGAGCGCGAATGGTGAAACTCAAAATCGGTGACACGCCTCGACGAGTGGAAGACATCCGGTTCCTGACGGGCGCAGGTTGCTACGTAGACGATATGCAACTTGATGATATGGCTCATGCAGTCGTATTGCGATCGCCTCATGCACATGCCGATATACGATCGATCGATACGGCCGCCGCCATTGGTGGTTCTGGAGTGGTATCGATTCTGACCGGAAAAGACCTCGCGGGCCACGACATTGGACCGCTACATCCCTACGAACAAGTAAATATTTACTCAAATGAACCGTTCTGCTTTCCAACGCAATTCCCATTAGCGAAAGACCGGGTTCGCTATGTTGGCGAGCCAATCGCGTTGGTCATCGCGGAAACCCTCGAGCAGGCCCTAGATGCCGCCGAACAAATCGATGTAAGATATTCGCCACTCCCAGCCAAGACACGAATACAAGACGCCCTAAATGGTGGTGATGCATCCGATATCTGTCTCAATTGGTCGGTTGGCGATCAACAGGAAACAGATACAGCATTTCAATCAGCGGCGCATATCACGCAGCTGGCATTCCGAAATCACCGCGTTGTAACCAATCCAATGGAACCGCGAGGCGGCATCGGTGAATACGATATTGGTACCGGCCGTTACAAATTACATATCTCCGCGCAAAGCATTCACATGGCGCGAGACCGGGTTGCCCAGACGCTTGGCGTCGAAGCAACCATGCTGAGGTTGATTGCCCCCGATGTCGGCGGCGGTTTCGGCGTAAAGAACTTTATGTACCCTGAAATGGTTTTGCTGTGCTGGGCGGCGCGCGTTGCCGGCCGACCCGTCAAATGGATTAACACACGCAGTGACGGGTTCGTCTCTGATCACCAGGCGCGCGACAACGACGCCCAAGCGGAGCTGGCCCTCGATGCTTATGGCAACTTCCTTGCCCTGCGAGTGCGAAGTATCGGAAATCTGGGCGCTTATCTCACAGGCAGTATGGCGCGAATTTTTACTGAGCAGTTCGTCAAACTGCCGGGTGGGCCTTACCGCATTCCGGCAATCCGCGTGGATGTCAGCGCAGTCTATACGAATACAGTACCGACGGGCGTCACCCGCGGCCCGGGTTTTGGTGAATTTGCCAATATCATGGAACGCCTCGTTGATGCCGCAGCGCGGGAGATGGGTCGCGATTCGACGGAACTTCGTAAACAAAACCTAGTTAGCATTAACGAAATGCCCTTTATGAATGCGATCGGGGCTATCATGGATAGCGGGGATTTTGCCTCCAATGTCGAAGTGGCGATGAAGCGTGCGCGAAACGGTTTTGAATTTCGTCAGTCGGCTTCAGAGGCAAAGGGCAAGATTCGTGGCATCGGCATTGGCTATCACATCAAGGCTACCTTCGGTGCGCCAGATGAAAACATCAAACTCAGTTTTGAAATTGACGATACCGTCACTTTTACAACCGGCACCCAAGCTATCGGCCAAGGTCACGAAACTAGTTTCCGTCAAATCATCTCCGATCTACTGGGTATACCTGCGGAAAATATACATTATCGGGCAGGCGATACAGACCTCATTCGAAATGGTGGTGGACATGGCAGCTCACGCGCGACCTTCATGGCGGGGACGGCAATCCACATGGCAAGCGAGCGCATACAAGCAAAGGGAAAGCGAATTGCTGCTATGATGCTTGAAGCCGCGGAAACGGATATCCTCTTCCAAGACGGTGCATTTTCTATAGCCGGCACCGACCGTTCTGTTGGTCTGATGGCCGTAGCGGCCAAAGCACGGGCTGAGGGCGACTTACTTGATACACTGCAGAATTTTACCCGCGAGCATCATACTTTTCCAAACGGCTGCCACGTCGCCGAAGTCGAGATCGATCCGGAAACCGGTTTAGTTACCCTGTCGCGTTACACCGCAGTGGACGACTATGGCACAATGATCAATCCATTCCTAGTCGCGGGCCAGGTGCATGGTGCGATCGCCCAAGGTGTCGGACAGGCACTCATGGAGCATGGGGCTTACCACGCCGACAGCGGTCAACTGCTAACTGGCTCCTTTATGGATTACTGCATGCCGCGTGCGGATGATTTGCCAGCCTTTGACTTATCGTTCCAAGGTATTCCGTGTACGACCAATCCACTCGGCGTTAAGGGCAGCGGCGAGGCGGGTGCCATCGCCGGTTTTCCGGCGGTTGCAAATGCGATTTTAGACGCGCTCAATTCATACAACATCAGTTGCCTCGATGGACCCGCAACCTCAGAAACAATTTGGCGCCTTTTAAACAAACGCCAGGTGTCACTGCCATGACCAAAGGCTATGGCCCAAGGGCACAATCCAAAATTAATCTTTCCCAGGAAACCTACCGGGCCATCAAATTGATGAAAATCTTCATCGCCCAGCAGTTGAAAAAACATTAAGGTCGCAAGATGAAATTTGACTACATCATTGTCGGAGGCGGGTCTGCAGGTTCCGTTCTGGCAAACCGGCTATCAGCACGCAGCACCAACAAAGTCTTGGTATGCGAAGCGGGTCAGGATACGCCACACGGCAAAGTTCCGCCCGAAATTCTAGACAGCTACCCGGGGAAGGCCTATTTAGATCAGCGTTTTCACTGGACCGAGCTAAAGGTCACAACACAGGTCGTCTCGCACAACAATCCAGAAGAAAACCGGCCACCCCTTCGCAAATACGAACAAGCACGAGTTCTAGGCGGCGGTTCTTCTATCAACGGCCAACTGGCCAACCGGGGCGCTCCCACCGATTTCAACGAATGGGAGGAGCGCGGAGCTAAGGGATGGGGTTGGGAAGCCGTTCTGCCTTACTTCAAGAAGGTCGAGCGGGATATGGATTTCGATGGCCCCTATCATGGTAATGAGGGCCGCATTCCCGTCCGACGTATTTTCCCGGACCTTTGGAACGGTTATTCAAAAGCGGCTGCACAAGCCCTCTCTAATGCCGGTTACAAATACCTACCGGATCAAAACGGCGAGTTCAAAGAGGGTTATTTCCCGATTACCAGCTCCAATGCTTATGAAAGACGCGTTTCTGCAGCGATCGGATATCTCGATCCCGGCACACGCCTTCGCGAAAACCTCAGCATCTCCACTCATACGCAAGTAACAAAACTGCTATTCGACGGTAAAAAATGTGTCGGCGTGAAAGCCCTGGTGGAAGGAAAAGAGATGGAGTTCCCCGGTAATGAGGTCATTCTTTCGTCAGGGGCCATCCATTCGCCAGCTCATCTGCTTCGTGCCGGAATTGGACCAGCTATGCATCTCCATGATCTTGGCATAACGGTCCAAGCCAATGTCCCGGGCGTTGGACAGCGCCTAATGGATCACCCCTCGATTGCCGTGGCAGCTTTCATCCATCCGGATGCAAGGATCAACGATTATACCGGTCGACACGCCCTTGTTGGGATGCGTTATTCCTCCGGCGTTGAGGGTGTCCCGAAGGGTGATATGTTCGCCCTTCCCATTGCAAAGTCGTCCTGGCACGCCGTGGGTGAACAGATCGCCTCATGGATCATTTTCGTCAACAAGACTTATTCTGAGACCGGCCAAGTACGGTTAGCCACCACCAGTTGGCGGGACGAACCAACCGTTGAATTCAATCTTCTATCAGATAAGCGAGACCTCGATCGGCTGACACAAGGCTTCCGAAAGATTGCCAAACTTTATGAAGACCCAGCCATGCAAGCAGTCGCCAGTAACGTCTTCCCGGCCAGTTACAGCGACAAGGTACGCCAGGTCGGCCTCGTTAACAAAAAAAATGAATTCCTTACCAGCATGATGGCGAGACTACTCGACGGACCATCAGCATTACGTGCAATCTTGATTAAAAAATTCATCATGGAAGGCTACACACTCGAGCAAATGATGACCGATGACGACGCTATCGAGGAATTTGTTCGCAAGTCTGCTGTCGGCGTTTGGCATGCGTCGTGTACTTGTCGGATGGGCACGGATGACGATCCAATGGCAGTTACAGACAAGGAGGGGCGGGTCCGTGGCGTCGACGGTCTGAGGATCGTCGATGCATCGATTTTCCCGGTTGTCCCTTGCGCAAATACGAACTTCCCGACATTGATGACGGCGGAAAAAATTTCGGACGCCATCCTTTCCAAACAATAACGCCTTAGACGGAAACGAACTATGGATGAACAACGCGCCTTCGACGGCATCAAGGTTCTAGATTTCACGCAAGGTATCGCGGGCCCTCACAGCACAATGCTATTAGCGCAACACGGGGCCGACGTTATCAAGGTCGACCCGCTTGATGGCGATTGGGGCCGTTCTATGGGAGCCCTTTACGGAGACCATTGTGCCCATTCTATCGCGTTCAACCGAGGCAAGCGCTCGATCGCACTCGATATGAAGCAACCGGAAGCACGTGAGATTACCCTGAAAATTGCGACGGAATGCGACGTTATCGTTGAAGCCTTTCGTCCGGGCATCATGGCTAAATTTGGTCTCTCGTACGATGACGTGAAAAAATTAAACCCAAACGTAATATATCTGTCCGTAACCGGCTTCGGTC
Organism: Rickettsiales bacterium; assembly: GCA_002724555.1. GTDB lineage: Bacteria > Pseudomonadota > Alphaproteobacteria > UBA8366 > UBA8366 > UBA6544. Next base: position 22,017 of record PBOZ01000021.1, on the reverse strand, counting down.
AGAACGGGCCAAATAACGGACTTCCAGTCACCGACGCAATCATCCAAGCGTTCTCTGGCTTTATGACCATCAATCGGGATAGCCAGGGCCTACCGAACCGGGTCAACATGATCCCAATTGATGTGACGACCGGGCTTTATGCGTTCCAAGCACTATCTGCAGCCTTAATGCGCAAGTTCCGCTATGGCATCGGCTGCTACATTGACAACAGCCTGATGCAATCCGCTGCGGCATTTCAGTCTGCCAAAATTGCTGAGTATTACCTGGAAGATGGTGAAGTCGCGCCACTTTATGCGCCAGTTGGAACGATGAAAACGGCGGACGGCTTCATGAACGTCACTGCGATGCGCGACCATCACTACGAAGCGCTCTGCGACATTCTTGGCCTGCCGGAACTGAAAACCGATCCGCTTTACGATTCGCGGGAGAAACGCATAAAAAACGAAAAGACCCTAATGGTGCTGATCCGCGCCCAATTTGAAAAACAGCCCTCTGATCACTGGGCGAAATTGCTCACCGACGCAGGCGTCATGAATTCTATTGTGCAGGGCTATGGCGAATTTTTGGATCATGAACATACCAGGGCGGTGGGCGCAGTTGCTTATGTTGAGCATGACGGCGCTGGCACTATCCCAGTGCCTCAAATTCCGGGTTTGCCACGCATAGAGGGGCAGTCGGCGATGACCCATGCACCGCATATTGGCGAACATTCGGTTGTCCTGCTCAAGGAATGGGGCTATGACGACGACGTCATTTCGTCTATGTTATCGAAGAAAGTTACTACCATTCCAAAATAGCAAGCCAGCTCGGCAGGTTAAAATAGAGGCTATTTTGGCCGCGCCCTTCGTAAACCACCCGCACGCGTTTTTTTTAGAAAGTAACACCGGGTCCCTCAGCGACAGGTGAAATCTATACTCGTGGTGCCTCTAACACCTTCGCCAAAAATTCCCGCATTAAGTCATTGAACCGTTCCACATGCTCGAGCGATGCAAGATGTTGAGCCGGCTCCAACCAATGGAGCGGCGCACCTAAGGACGCGGCCATCTTCTTGGATGTCTCAGTAGGCACACCAGGGTCGTCCGGCGTGGCGATGACTATGGCGGGGGCTTTAATATTCTGCAAACGGGACATTGTATTCAGGCCGCACATCGCGGCACTTGCGGCGTCAAAGCCTGCCACCGTAAAACCGCGGATCATCTCTTCCATATAGACATAGCCGGGATTACGAGCGGCAGCCGCGGCCTCGGAAAACCAACGCGCCAAAAGAGCGCACCGCACCGCATCCATACCGTCCTCTCGAACCAGCGCTGCCCGATCCCGCCATAACTTTCGCTGCTTATCAGAATATTGAGCCGTGGTATTGACCAAGGCGACAGAGGCAACGCGATCAGGATGGTCCAGTGCCATCATCTGCGCAATCATTCCGCCCATCGAGACACCACAGATATGCACCTCATCGATTTCGAGGGCGTCCAGAAGCCCGACAACATCAGTCGCCATCATCTCAAGCGTATAAGGTCCTAAAGGTTTGCCACTCGCACCATGCCCCCGGGCGTCGTGGCGCAGCACGCGAAACCCTTCGAACGCCGGCAGATGACTATCCCAATATCGATGGTCGCTGGCAAAACAATGATTTAAGCAGACAACCGGTGCGTCCGTAGGCCCATTCAGTACATAATTTAATTCGATACCACCTATATTGATACAGCTGCTTGCCATACGGATTCCCTTACCCACCATTAACTCTATGACTTCATCTAGCTTGGATCGGATGCGAATGCCAACCGACATTAATCGCCGTTTCCTTTTAGCATCTCGGCCCACTGATCTGCCGAGTAACGCAAATTTTCGCATCGAGCCCGCTGCGATGCCAACGTTAGAGGACGGCAAGGTTCTAATCCGCGTGCTAATCGCCGCTCTATCGCCGTGGCAGGGGCAACGCCTCAAAGATTTCGAAAATTACACGCAGCCCTTCAATATCGGTGAGTTGATAGATTGCGATGTGCTGGGCCAAGTCATTAGCGGGGACACCGAAGACTTAAAGAAAGGCGACCTCGTCACCGGACGGCTTGGCTGGCAGGAATACGCCGCCGCCAAACCTGAGCATCTATTACCCGCCACGACAGAGTTTGAAGAAACGTTGTGGCTAACAGCCCTCAGCTCACCAGGCCTTACCGCCTATTCTGCGATGGAAATGTTCGGCCGCCCAATGCCGGGCCAAACGATCGTAGTAACTTCCGCGGCAGGCTCAGTTGGCAGCTATGCGATCCAGCTCGCTAAACTCGCGGGCATGAAAGTCGTCGGTATCGCCGGTGGAGCTGAAAAATGCAAAATTGTCACTAAGTCGCTTGGTGCCGACGCCTGCCTTGACCATCGCACGCCAGACTTAGCCTCACGCCTTCGCAAAACATGCCCTGAGGGCGTACACCTCTTCTTGGACACAGTCGGCGGTTGGATCGGCGATGCCGTCTTCGAAAGCCTAGCGAAGTTCGCGAAGGTATTGATCGTCGGCCGAACAATTTCCAATAATAGCACCCAACCCGATCTAGATCCAGTTAACATGCGGATGCTTTGGGCGCGAGAAGCCAGCATCCAATGCTTCTCACGCTATTCCTATCCAGATAAATGGGCTTTCGCGCGGGAGCGAATGATGAGTTTATGCCGTAATAATAAGATCACGACCATCGACAATATCATCGATGGTTTCGAGCAAACACCCACCGCTCTGCATGACATGCTAGCCGGAAAATACACCGGTAAGGTGATGGTCCGTTACGCGGAGACAGAAGGATGAGCATCGAGAAAGTCAACGCGGCAGGGATCAAGTTCGCTTATCGTTGGGATGGTAATCGAAACGGGCCCGTGGTCATGATGGCGCACGCAATGGGAACGAGCCACCGGATTTGGGACTGGCAGGTCCCAGCTCTCGAGGACCATTACCGTCTGTTACGCTATGACTGGCGCGGACATGGCGACACCAATGCGCCTCCAGGTCCTTATACGCTAACGCAGTTTGTCTCAGACGCGATTGCCGTTATGGATGCGCTGAACCTTGACAAGGTGCATTGGGTTGGCATCTCAACCGGCGGAATGATCGGCCAAGGGCTTGGCATTCATGCGCCGGAGCGAGTTGCTTCACTATCGCTCTGCAACACCACTTCGCAATCGACAGATTGGTACCGCGAATGGGTGAAGGAACGTCAAGCCGTCGTGAAGGAAGGCGGCATGTCGCCAGTCTGGGATATGACGGATAAGCTTTGGTTCACGGATGCTTTCGTAGAAGCCGCCAATACTGAATACCAGGCGATTCGCGATGTCTTCATCAAAACACCAGTGCCAGGCTATCTTGGAGGCACTTCCGCTGTTGCCGATCTCGCTTATCTGCCGGACCTACCGAAGATTAAAGCACCGACGCGAATAATTGCAGCTGGCGACGATCCAGTCACCCCGATGGTCCGTGCAGAGGAGATCCGCGACGGTATTCCTGGCGCAGAACTATCTGTTATCGACGGCCAACGGCATTTTTCTAATGTCGAAGTGCCAGACGAATTCAATGCCGTGCTTCGAAAGGGCCTGGACGAAATGTTGAGTAAGAGCGAGCAATGAGTTTACCCGCACATCCGAATGTAATGGGGACGGAGTATATGGTGGTCTCCGGCCATCCCGCAGCCTCCCTTGCAGGCTCGCAAATTCTGGAAGCCGGCGGTAATGCAGTTGATGCAGGTGTCGCCATCGGTCTATGCATCAATGTGTTGGAAAGCGAAATGACTGGCTTTGCCGGTGTAGCACCTACGATGTTGCGAATGGCAGCGGACGGCGAAGTCCGGAACTTCGTTGGCGTTGGCCCCTGGCCAAAGGCCTTGGATGCAGCCTACTTCCGGGAGAACTACGACGGGCTCGTACCGCCCGGCATTCTCGATACAGTTGTCCCGGCGGCCCCAGATATCTGGCTCACGGCATTGCAGAACTTCGGCACATTATCTTTCGGTGAAGTTGCGGAAGCCGCCATTCGGTTGGCCTGTGATGGCTTCCCAATGTATCCATTCATGATCGAAGCGATGCAAAACCACTATGATGATTTCAGAAAATTGCCAGGAACCGCAGCGATTTACTGCCCTAATGGCGATCTACCAAAAGTGGGGGATCTTTTTGTCCAATCAGAACTTGCCGGCACTTTGCAGTTCCTTGTGGACGAAGAGCGTGCAGCCGCTACAGATGGCCGCCAAGCCGGGATCGACGCAGCACGACGCGCTTTTTACAAAGGCGATATTGCTGTCGCTATTATCAAGCAACAGGAAGAATCAGGGGGCTTCATGACTCGTGAAGACCTCGCGTCCTTTCGGGCCGAGATAGAGCCACCAACCCGCGCCAGTTTCGGAGAATACGAGCTTTACGGCTGCGGCCCATGGTGTCAGGGGCCTATGATCATCGGTGCAGCCCAAATCCTCAGTAACGTGGACTTAGGTAGCATGGGCCATAACAGTGCCGACACCATTCACTACGTGACCGAGGCATTAAAACTTTCTGCCGCCGACCGTGAGGCTTATTTTGGCGACCCAGTCCAAATGAAAGTACCCCTGGATATCCTGCTCGACCCAAACTACAGCCGGATGCGGCGCGACCTTATTCAATCGGACCGCGCCCATCCAGGATTGCCCAATCCCGGCAAAGTTGATGGCTTCAACGTGCCAGCTTGGCAGCCCGATCCATCGTCTAAACCGCAACAAGCACCCGCAAATTCGTTGGAAACATCCTACTTCTGCGTCATTGATAAAGACGGCAATCTCTTCTCAGCAACTCCAAGTGATCCAACAATTAGCGGTGAGGTCGTCCCAGGCCTCGGCATAACAACATCGCGCTGGGGCACCCGCGCACATACAGGCGCCCATCATCCGGCCCGCGTCGGCCCAGGCTGGCGCCCCCGCATGTCGGCGAACCCGATGCTGGCGATAAAGCCTGGCGAAGCGCTGATTCCCATAGGTTCCCCCGGCAGTGAAGTCCTTGGTCAGGCACAGTTGCAAGTAATGCTTAACATGCTCGTCTTTGGGATGAGCCCACAGTCCGCCGTCGAAGCTGCCCGCTTTGCTTGTTACAGCTGGCCAGCCTCCGCCCTACCACACACCTATCATCCAGCACGCCTAAACCTCGAGGCGGACATTGGCGAAGAGATCGGCAGGGAACTCGCGGATAGAGGTCATGATATTCAATGGTGGCCGGAGCGTATCTGGCGAGCCGGATCCGTCTGCACAATTTGGCTGGATCAAAAGAGCGGTGTCCTACAAGGTGGCGCTGATCCGCGCCGCAACGCCAGTGCAGTCGGCCGGTAGAACCCCACGAGAAACAAGAGGATTAGATGTATTACGACAGCGTTGAAAACAAACACGGCTTGAAACATGACCCGTTCAAAGCCCTTGTAGCGCCTCGACCTATCGGCTGGGTGTCTACAGTCAGCAACGATGGTGCCCTGAATCTCGCACCCTACAGCTTCTTCAACGCCGTCAGCGACCGACCGCATTACGTTATGTTCGTCTCGGCAAGGCGCAAGGATAGCCTTCGCAATATTGAAGCGAACGGTGAATTCACCTGCTCCATCTCGACGATGGATACGTGCGATGGCATGAACGTCTCATCGGCACCGGTCGATGCCCTGGCCGACGAATTTGCGCTTGCCGACCTAAAGACGGCGCCTTCGCACTTTGTCAAACCACCACGCGTCGCGCGAGCACCCGCCTCCCTAGAATGCAAACACTGGAAGACCGTCGAACTACCAGACGTTAGTGGCGACGACGGCCATTTCATTATTATCGGACAAGTGATCGGTATCTATATCGATGACGCGGTCATCAAGGACGGCATTGTCGATACCGCCGCATTCCGGCCATTGGCGAGAATGGGCTATATGGAATACGCCGTCGTAACCCCGGAAACCGCGTTCTCGCTTGGCCGTCCACAGGTCCAAGAGGACGGCTCCGTGAAAATTCCGGAAGGCGAGTGGGACGGCGTGTACCGCTAGTTTTCAGCGCAGGCCGTCTTCACCTTCCACGTCTTTTATCTTCAAACCCCCAACCCGAGGCAGAGGACGGCCCGAATCGGTAACCGCAATGGCGACTAATATCTCGTCCGCCCGCGGCGCATCATTGACCCAGACCTCCATCCCGTCAAAATGGCTGCGGACATATGCCGCATCCTTATGGCCGAGGGGAATATCGAGGATCTGCCCTGGCCCGCCCCGCTTCTTCGAAGACGGCACCAATGCCGCCCCTTTCTCAACAGCTGACCGCAATGGTGCGCCCAGTTTTGGATGCAGAATAGCGGCGGCGTGCTCCAACTCTCCGTCAACACCAACCAACGCGGCCTTGCCATAGCTTTCCACATCAGAAGGCGAGACACCCAAAGCCGTAACAGCCCGCTCGCCGAGTAGGCTGCCAAGCTCGGCCCCGATATTAATCAGCTCAGTCAAATCCTCCACATATCGACCTACAAAGGGGTTCTTGATTACCGCCACCGCAGCGGCTCGTCGTGTTGGCGGATTAATATTTCTCTCCATCTCACGATGAATTTCGTCAGTCACGGTGACAAGCTTTCGAACCACCACCCCGCTCATTGGGCGTCTTCCAGCATCATCGCCGCACATTTTTCACCAATCATTATCGTTGGTGCATTTGTATTGCCGGTGGTTAAAGTTGGCATTATGGACGCGTCTGCGACGCGCAGCCCCCCAATGCCATGGACACGTAAGCGGGAATCGACCACCGCTGCTGTATCTTCGCCCATCTTACAGGTGCCGACCGGATGATGGATCGTTCCGCCATGTTGCTGCATGAATTTTATGATTTCATCACGTGTCTGGACATCCGGCCCAGGTGCAAATTCACCAAAACTTACCTCCTTCAATGCCGGTGCCTCAAAAATCTGGCGGCAAATTTTAATGCCAGACACGACAACATTTATGTCATTGTCATCCGTCAGATACGCCGGGCTAATCACCGGGTCAGCAAAAGGATCGCTGCTGCCCGACATCACATGACCTCGGCTTTCGGGCCGTACAGGGATTGCGGTGAGTTGCACGCCAGGCGCCCGCTCTAGTGCTCCCTGACCGGTATCAATCGGCGTCGCGGGTGTAAAAGTAAGCTGCAGGTCAGGGCTCGAAAGCCCTTCACGGCTTCGACAAAATACCATCGCGCTGGTAACACCAAAAGTCAGCGCCCCATTGCCAAAAAGCACATATTTTCCAACCTCAGTTATTACGCGTGGAAAGCGTGAAAGCTGGTTCATCGTTATCTCACTCTTCCGCACCCGATGTTTCATTCGCGCGCCCCAGTGGTCGGCCAAATTGCTGCCGACCCCGGGCAGGTCGTGCAGGACTTCGACACCAATTTCTTTTAAATGCGACGCTGGTCCAATGCCAGAAACCTGGAGGAGGTGCGGCGAGTTGTAAGCGCCCCCACACAGAACAACTTCTTTAGTCGCACGAATTTCCTTTATCTGTTCACCTCGGCGATAGGAAACGCCAACACATTTTCGACCCTCGAACATTAGGGTACCAACCTGTGCATCGGTGAGAATCTGCAGTTTTGGGTTAGAACGTGCGGACCGAAGATAAGTCTGCGCAGTCGACCCTCGGAATCGGCCACGCCGCGTCATCTGCGAATAGCCAACACCCTCTTGCTGGGCGCCGTTGTAATCTGGTGTGAACGTAAAGCCCACCTGCTGCGCCGCTTCAACAAAACGATGGGTCAAGGGCAGAATAGTTCTATAGTCTTCAACCTTAAGTGGCCCCTTGTCACCTCGGTAAGCAGGGTCACCACCCTCCTTATAGGCCTCCGACTTCTGGAAATAAGGCAACACGTCTTCGTAGGACCAGCCACGGCAACCCATTTGCGCCCAACCATTAAAATCAGCGGCATTACCACGCACATAGAGCATGCCATTAATTGAGGACGAACCACCCAGTACCTTACCACGTGGCAGGTTTACCTGCCGCCCGCCGGTGCTCTCGACCGGCTCGGTCTGATAATTCCAGTTGACCGCTTCATTATACAAAAGCGGCCGCAAAGCGGCAGGAACATGAATACGAATGTCGCGGTCTTTTGGACCAGCCTCCAGCAATACAACTTCCGCACCGCCCTCGGCCAATCGACATGCAATAGCGCATCCAGCCGAACCCGCACCAACCACAATATATTCGGTGTCAATCATGACCAAATAGCCGAACGCTGCTCCACGAAAGCCTTACCACCTTCTTTACGGTCCACAGAGTTCATCACCCGGTTCTGAACAATCTCGGTAAACTGATCGAGCGCGGTATAATCTAAATTACCACCCCGGACCATTAGCTCCTTCATTCCCTGGACAGCAGCCGGGCTGAGGCTGGCAAGGCGCTGGGCTATTCTTTCGGCTTCTGCCATCAGCTCCTCCGCAGGGACAATCTTATTGATTAACCCAACTTCATGTGCGCGTTTCGCATCCACCCGTTCAGCCAACAGAAGCAATTCTGACGCAATAGCCCAGGGCATCATACGCGGAAACCAGGCTGCTGGAATTGTCGCAATACCCCATTGCGGCTCTGGCAGCCAGAACGATGTATCCGGGGCCGCAACGCGTATATCGGCGTCGAGCGCAATCCACATGCCGTAACCGACAACATGCGAGTGCAATGCACTGACGATGGGTTTGTAGACACGGTTGGCACGGGTAATATCTGGAAATTGGCCTGAGTAGCGGTATTGCACCGGTGCCCCACCCGAAAGATCAGCCCCGGCACTGAAACACCGCCCTTTGCCAGACAGAATGGCAGCGCGCATTTCCGGGTCCTGCTGGAAATCATCCCATACCTCGCCAAGCTCGCGGTGCATATCCGCATTCATCGCATTAAGCTTTTCGGGCCGGTTCAGGGTAACATAGGCGATATGCTCCTGTTTCTCATATTCAATTGTTGTAAGGTTCACAGAATCATTCCTTTCTTATGATTTTTTAGGAGCCGTCTTCCAATCAGCGCCAGGATTAAAGTTGGTGCCTACCGCCAGCACACCTTGGCCTGGCACATGATTAACTTCGAGCCGGATGCCGTCCGGATCCTCGAAAAGAACATAGTAATAGCCGGGCGCCCAATGACCTTCCGTGGCCGGGGTGACAATATTTGCGCCCATCTCTCGCAACAGGGCGTCGACCTTATCCACGTCTTCACGCGAGCGTGCTCTCAAACAGATATGATGCAGCCCCACCCGGCCTTGCTCGAACCGTTCGCCCGCAAATTTTGATTTGCACGGCTGAATACCTATTGCCGTGCGACCACCAACAAAATAGGTCAAACCCTCATTATCAAAAACACATTCAAGGCCCATCGCGGGCATCAATTGTGCATAGAAAATCTTCGCTTTTTCGTATTGCGAAACGGTTAAAATGGCATGTGCCATGCCATTGATCTCGATCATGTCCCTATCCCTAAGCTATTTGTTTTCCCCAATTAAGGATATAGAGCACTAATCAAAAGCTGGCCGCCTTTCCATGCCACGAATGATAGTCACGTTGCCTTCGTTCGCATTCCGAGGTTCTCATCGCGCGCTTCATTACAGCCCGCTGGAGAGTTTCAATCTATGCACCAAAGTGTTTTATTTGCTATGTGATAATTTTGCGATCGCTCGTTGAGAGGTAATGTGGATCGTTTGAAAAAAATTGATCCGTTCTATTCTCTAGATGGCATTATACCACAAAACGAATCGATGCCGTAAATTTAAAAATCGAAAATCATCCGACTTAAGCGGACCCTTTGCACGATCGACCTATAGTAGCCTTAGGATTAGAGAGGCTACATAAATTCAGAAGGCCTCTGCTGCAAGCGAGTGATGAATTTCAGCTTACTGATTTATTCTTAGAGGCCCCGGATTAGTGCGTCAGAATCACACCACAATTTAAGGAAATCAGACTGTGCCTAAACATCAAAATGCAAACTCAAGCAAAGACGAAATTGGCTCAAGAGATGTGGTATGTACGAGTTGTGATGGGTTCTGTCCCGTCTCAGCAAAGATCAAGAATGGACGCGTCTTCAAAGTGGCAACGCGAGACGCTCCAATCTTTAAAGACGTGCTGTGCATGAAAGGCGCCTATGCCCCCAAAGCATTTGCACATCCAGACCGTATCCTTCACCCACTAAAACGCGTCAGCGATCGGGGACAAGGGCAATGGCGTCGCGTCACTTGGCATCAGGCTTTAGATGAAATTGCGGAAAAGCTTCAAAAGGTGATTGTAAAATATGGGCCCGAAGCTTTTGCAGTCAGTCAAAGCCAGGCAACTGGCGTAACTGATCAGGGGCTTACACGGCGCTTTATGAATCATTTGGGTTCTCCTAATTGGATCAGCGGCGTCGCCTATTGCATGGGCAATACAGCAGCAGTCAACCGAATGGTTTATGGCTGGTATCCACGCGCGGATATCTTAAATTCGCGCTGCATCGTTCTTTTTGGCCACGATCCGCGCCGGCACTCCTGGACTTTGGAATACAAAACAATCCGCATGGCACAAGCAAAGGGCGCAAAATTGATTGTTGCTGATCCGCGCCGTAGCGAAAACGCAGAATTAGCCGATATCTGGCTCCCAGTTCGCGCAGGCACCGACGCCGCCCTAATGTTAGGCATGGCGAGGGTCATTGTAGATGAAAAATTATACGACGCTGCATTTGTGCGTGATTGGTGCACGGGATTTGAAGAGTTGCAGAAACGACTTGAGGATTATCCGCTCGACCGCGTTGCCTCCATAACAACATGCACAGCAGAGGACATCTCAGCAGCGGCTCGCCTCTACGCCACACACGGCCCCGCTTGTATCCCATGGTCGCCAATCACCGACCAACAGGTTTCGTCCACCAGCGCCATACGCATGCAGTGCATACTGCGCGCAATCTGCGGCTATGTGGACACAAAAGGCGGTGATATATTTTTGGGTTTCCATCCCACCATCCGGTCCGAATCTGAGATCGAAATGCATGAGGTACTTTCAGACTCGCAAAAAGCAAAGCAGTTAGGTGCAGAGGAACACCCCGTCTTTACGTACCGAGGCATGTCCCAACTTGGCGCCGTCACGGAACAGGTCTGGGGCGCTCGCTGGGCCAACCTCGTTGGTGGGTGCTATATGGCTAATCCAATGAGCGTGTTTAAGGCAATGGCCGAAGATGAGCCATATCCTGTAAGGGCTTTCTTTGCGATCGCAAACAACACCCTCCTTAGTTACGCGAACGCCCAGCGCATTTACAAAGGTCTTATGAGACAAGACCTTTTAGTGGCATTTGAGCATATGATGACGCCAACGAGCCAACTGTGCGACTACGTGCTGCCAGGCGACGCTTGGCTGGAACGACCTAGTATACAGGCGGGCATCTCTGAGCAGGCAATGCCGCCACCAGGCGAATGCCGCAATATTGTTTATTTCTGGCATGAAATTGCCAAACGCATCGGCCTGGGCAAAACAATCCCTTGGTCTACACCAGAAGAGATGATTGACTATCGATTGGAACCAAGCGGTGTCACTTGGGCGCAGGTGGCAAAGAGCGGTAAATTGCCTTCCGCATCTGCAAAGAATAATTCTTCCAAAAAGTATCAAAAATATACTGAGCACGGGTTTGCCACACCTTCAGGTAAGGTAGAGCTTTATTCTTCTGTTTTAGAAGAACTAGGCTTTGACCCCCTGCCGTACTACCGTGAAGCCGCGGAGCCAAACGCGGCATATCCTCTGCGCCTCTTCATTGGCTTGCCGGACGACGAATATTTCCGAACTGGTATGCGGTTTGTGCCTGAATTGCGAGCACGATCACAGGACCCAACCTTCCTAATTGGCCCTAAGACTATGGCCGAATCAACTCTACAAGATGGAGATTGGGCGCGACTTGCTACACCTCACGGTGCCATGTTGGGCCGTGTCTACACCCGCTCCTCCCTGCCAGAAGGGTTGGTTCGAGCTCCGCACGGCTGGTGGAGGCCTGAGGCTAATGGCTCAGAGGATAAACTTTATGGTTTCTGGGATTTTTCCGATGCACGCATAACGCCTGACGACGAACCCAACTTAATTGATTCGGAACAGGGGATACCACATTTGAAGGGGGCACCATGTGCAATCTCTAAGTTGTCCACGAGTGAGGTCAATCGTATTGAGGCCGAGTACGGCGCGACCGCCGATCTGCCCCGAGGCCCCGAGGGCAAAGTGCTTCGGTCGGATGCCAAGCATGATGATTTTATGTTCGACGAAATTACAGGTAGCGGCGTGGAATTTGAAACTGTCGAGCTTTCGCTTTACGCCCGAAATTCATCATAATTCCCAATTCCTTACTTTGCGCTGATCATCAAGTTTGATTGCGTGAATTCAATGCATCACACACACGCAAAATGGGCCCTAGAAAAAGGCATGACAAGCGGACATACGAGCCAATTCCCGAAATTTTTTTTGAATTCGGCCCCGCCGCTTTCCTCCTTTGCCCGCGGGTGGTTTTAGCGATCTGCATTAGAGTGTGCGCCGGGGCCAAGACGGCATCCGAGCGATCGATGGGATCAGTAACTTAGCATATAGCCATCAACAAAGTGTATTCGGGCGCGCCTATAAACATTGTAACCACATATAATCATGCGAGTGAGTTGCAATTGCAGATATTGTGTTCAACACAATGGGCAAGACAAAGATTTGATTTTTTATTATTCGTTTATTCGTCGTCAAAAATGGATTTAAAAAATATTGCTGGTCGTCAGGGACAAAATATCAAAAAATTTTAGCGGCCAATGATGATCAAGCCGCCACGCTCAAATCGAATGCAATCGGGATAAATCGATTGATTGGGTAAAAGCAATTATTTGCTGCAAGCCCCATGTGTCATTACCAGACAGCTTTCGAGCTGACTGCGGGATCGTAATAGGACTTGAAATTAAACAAATATCAAATGCACGCCCCGGACACAAAATAATGGCGGAGGGAGGGGGATTCGAACCCCCGACACCTTTCGGTGAACACGATTTCCAGTCGTGCGCCTTAAACCACTCGGCCATCCCTCCAGAGCCATATGTCGGCGTGAACGCGTTACTTAACCGACCGTCCCCCCGAGGGCAAGCGAGTGGTTACCTGATTCTCGGAGAGGCAGGATCCCACTCGGAACTGGTACCCTACTTACCGCAAAGCCTGCCCTTGTCGGCGAAATTTGCCAAATGATCATATTGAAATATCTTGCCCGGTTAACCCTACTCATCGCCTTAGTCTTTTTAGCAACAAGCATTTGGATTTGGATTGCCGGCCGCAATGTTTACAAGAGTGCGAGTGAGATTTGATATGAACTAGCCCCGGAAGGTCTGAATTTGGTCCAAGCCATGATCGAGCGCTATCTCTTGCCACTAATATGGGAACAAGGCGTGGTCCGACTATTGCTAAAACCATTTTGGGAGACTGTTTTCCTTCTATTTATCGCCTTGTTAATCTTGGCTACCGTCGCAGGACATTTCAGCCGGCGCCGCGACGAACGCGCCCAAAAGCACATCTAAAAGCCCGCCGCTGCCCGAACCTCGGCAGCGGACTTGCCAGAAACCCGCAGCGATTGAATTGTCGCAGCGTTATCCCTTTTCGCCAAACGCTCGCCCGCCGCATTAACCAGCAAACGATGATGAGCGTAGTCCGGCTCGGGCAACCCAAGGAGCCGCTGCAACAGCCGGTGGACATGAGTTACCTCTAAGAGGTCTTCCCCGCGTGTCACATAGCTGACTGCCTGGAGCGCGTCATCAACCGTTGCTGCGATATGGTAACTCGTCCCAATATCTTTGCGGGCCACCACCACATCGCCCAGCAGGCTCGGATTTACATTTACTTGGCCATAGCGTCGATCCATAAAAGTGAGGGGCCCAGTGAGGGCAAAAGCAGCAGCCGAGTCCAGACGCAACGCGTAGGCGTCTCCTGCGTCAATCCGTGCCCTACGGGCCTCATCAGATAAGTGCCGACAGGTTCCTGGATATATCAATCCTTTGCGGCCGTGAGGCGCGCGCCCTGCATGGTTAATCTCGCGCTGAATATCCCGGCGCGTACAAAAACACGGATAGACGGTTCCCTGTTCCTGTAACCGCGCCAGCGCTGCCCCGTAATCAGCCAGATGGCAGGATTGGCGGCGCACAGGAGTTTCCCAAGCAAGGCCAAGCCAAGCCAAGTCTTCAAAAATAGCCACCTCAAATTCAGGGTGGCACCGTGTCCGGTCGATGTCTTCGATGCGCAGCAGGAAACGCCCGCCCATTTCACGCGCACTCGCCTCCGCATATAACGCGCTGTAAGCGTGACCGAGATGCAGTCGCCCTGTCGGGCTGGGGGCAAAACGCGTAACCGTTTGGCTAGTAACAACATCACTCATCTGACTGGCCCTAAACAGCACACTGGGTTATGTCAAATTACATGACCCCAGAATTCATTCGTCTCGCCCTCGACAAGGTAGCAACTCGAGATCCAGATATCGCCGCGGGCCTGCATGCATTCGGGTATCCGAGTCCCCGAAACAGGGAACCCGGTTTTAGCACTTTGATCAACATTATCATAAGCCAACAGGTCTCTACGAAAGCGGCGACGGCAATCCGCGGTCGGCTGGAAGCGACGCTCGACCCACTAACGCCAGACGCCTTTCTAGCAGCCGATGAACAAACCATCCGCAACATTGGATTTAGTGCACGCAAAGCCGAATACGGACGGGGACTCGCCCAAGCAATCGTGGACGGCACCCTTGAAACCGAACGGTTGGCTCGACTCGACGACAAAGACGTCGCCAAAGCCCTAACCAGTATTCGCGGCCTTGGCCAGTGGAGCGCTGACATCTATATGCTATTTACCTTGAGCCGCGCCGACGTCTGGCCGCTTGGCGATTTAGCGATCCAAGTCGCCATCCAGAAACTAAAACATATGCGCGAACGTCCCAATCAGAAACACATGCTAACTATCGCCGAACGCTGGCGACCCTATCGAGGGGTGGTGGCATTGTTCCTTTGGCATTATTACAAGGGTGCGCCCTAGCTAAAAGACCGAACGAACGGAAGGAATAAACATGTCCGAGATACCCATACTGGACGGCCCGCGATACGGCCCTGCCGCTGACGGCCCACCGCAGCAATTGATCCTCCTTCTCCATGGCGTCGGCTCTGATGGGAAAGATTTAATCGAGTTGGCACCGCATTTGGCCCAAACGTTGCCAAATGCCGCCTTTATCGCACCAAACGCACCAAACCCGTATGACCAGGGTCTCTCAGGCTATCAATGGATCTCCAGTGGCATAAGGGTCGAAGCCGAAGCTGTTGAAGCTGTCAAGGCTTCCGCAGAAATACTGAATGCATTCATTGATGAAGAGCTGCGGAACATTGGACTGGGGCCTGAAAGTCTTGCTTTGATTGGCTTCAGCCAAGGCACAATGATGAGCCTTTACACGGCACCGCGTCGCGATCACCCTATCGCCGGTATTCTCGGCTATTCTGGACGCATAGTGGGCGCCAATTTGATGGCAGCAGAAACGAAAAGCCGCCCACCCGTGTTCTTGGCGCATGGCGAGATGGACCCGGTTTTGCCAATCGAGTGTCTAGATGCCGCTCAGCAGACATTAGAAGAGTGCAGTTTTTCCGTCCAAACACTGCGTTGCCCTAATCTCGGCCATAGCATCGATCAGAACGGCATTGTGGAAGGTACAAATTTTCTGAGGACCATTTTTGGAGTCTGAACGGTGCCACTTCAAAACCGCGTCACTCCCTTCGGGGCGATCGAGGCGAATTTGGCACGCGGCAATTTCATGGGCAACCGAGGAATTCTGCATGGCGCAACCAGAGAGTTGGGCCATCGGCGTTGGGCCCACAAAAATTGGATTATTTGCCTTACCAAATTTCGCGGCCGCCACCGCGGCATCATGACGCCAGGCCGCTATACGGAGCTGTTCTTCTTAGACGAGGCCGTCGCCATATCCGCCGGACACCGCCCTTGCTATGAATGCCGACGGTCAGACTACCACAACTGGCAGAACGCATGGCAACGCGCTCTGGGACTGGCCGAGACACCGCGGGCCAAAGCGATGGACAATGCACTCCACCAAAATAGGATCGACCGCTCAAATCGGGAAAACCGTCGTTGGCGGAGTGCCATCGACGAACTTCCCAATGGCAGCTTTGTTTCAATCAGCGGGACGGCACACCTCGTTCTCAACGATCGGCTGTTGCCGTGGCAACATAGCGGTTATGGACCTCCTATTGTACGGCCGGCTAACACGAATGTGACTGTCCTCACCCCCTCCCTCTCCGTCGCGACGTTGCGCGCAGGGTTCTCACCGCACCTACATAGAACCGCTCTAAGTGCCCAAAAGTAAAGGGTAAATCAATTTATCGACGCGCTGACCCCTATATCTTGTATCTTCATATTATTTCAGTAATCTGAATCGACTCCATGGTGGTCACTGAAACGACAGGGGAAATTCAGGTGGTTTGGGGTGCGAAAGAAAATCCCGCCCTGGTCTTGAATGCGGACTTTCGTCCGTTGAGCTACTTTCCTTTGTCTCTATTAGCCTGGCAAGATGCCGTCAAAGCGGTGGTCACTGATCGGGTGAACGTCATTTCCGAATACGAACAATTAGTTCATTCTCCGTCGTTCGATCTGCGGCTGCCGAGCGTAATATCGCTAAAGGAATACGTGCCACAATCCCGCAAGCCGGCCTTCACCCGGTTTAACGTATTCCTCAGAGACCGTTTCGCGTGTCAGTACTGCGGGGTGGCATTGCCCTCACACGAACTGACTTTTGATCATGTCATTCCACGTTCTAAAGGCGGACGCACGACATGGGAGAACGTGGTTACAGCCTGCGCGCCGTGCAATCTTCAAAAGGGCGGGAAATTGCCAAAGGCTCCCGGTACCAGACCAAAGCGCAAGCCGGTCCAGCCAACAGTTTGGCAGATGCAGGAGAACGGTCGAATGTTCCCGCCAAACTTTTTGCATGATAGCTGGCGCGATTTCCTTTATTGGGATGCCGAGTTGGAAGCGAATTAAATTCGCGTCGAGAGCCATATCGCCGCGCGCGATCCCGCCTTCACCAGCACCGACAATAGAGGATATCCAATGGCCTGCTCAGCATCATGATCAAGCGCCGTATCACGATGCTCCAACTCGTCCGCCCGAAATTTTTTTATTACCTCTTTAAGAGGGATTTCGTCCTCTCCGAGCTGCTCAGCCTGATCGCGGTAGTGTTCGTCAATCACTTCCTCTACCGCCACCGTGCAAGCCATAGCCGCCTGCGGGCCAAGCCGGCCGGTCACCGCGCCCAAGGCATAGCCAGCTAAATGCCAGAACGGCGAGAGCGCGGTCGGCCGAACGCGGCGCGAGACGATCAATTCGTTGAACGTCTCGAGGTGCTCTTGCTCCTGTGCCTCCATCACCGCCACAGCATCCCGGGTAGGCCCCGGCGGCAAGACCGCAAGCTGTCCCTGGTAGATGCGGACGGCCCCGTACTCGCCTGCGTGATCGACCCTAATCATCGCTTCAACCGGCGGGAGCGGATCGCCCGGCAGATATGCGGGGCCCAGCTTTTTTAGGGGCGTGTCCGTCATGGGCCGATCGCTCGATTTCGCCAGGCCAGCCCAAGGCCCGCAATCCCCACGAAACCAGAAATCATTGCGTTATACCCAGACATCGAAATGCCCAGAAACGAACCCGTAACTTCGTCGCAGCGTGCAACAGGCGCGTTCATAATCTGTGCTTTAAGCGCCTCGACCGTCAGCGGCAGGTCAGAAACGCTAATACAGGACGCTAGGCCCTGCCACAAATGCTGCTCGACACCTACATGGAATGCTGCGATGCAGGCACCAAGTAAGATAGAGAAAGAGGCCAAACCGACTGCCACCGCCTGCATTCTCACATGCCTACGCAAGACTAAAGCCAGGATAGCCAATCCGGTAGCAACCCACCAAGGCCAGCGTTGATAAAGACAAAGCACACACGGCTGCAGGCCACCAAGATATTGTGAGGCGTAGACGAAGCCTAAAACCATTACCCCCAACCCCGCTTCCGCCATAGCAAGGCGGCTTGTGTCCAGGCGGTCAGCGATATCGATAACCATATTCATAAACTGCATTTAACCATGCCTCGCCCACTTACAATAGCTTGATGAGGGCAAAGCCGCCAACAAACAGCAATACAAAGACTAAGCTCAGGATCTCAAGCCGCCTTTCGATAAACTCACGGATTGGTTCCCCAAACTTCCACAACAAGGCGGCCTCGAAGCCAAACCGCGCACCGCGGCTCAGCACCGACGCAACGGTGAATACAAACAGGTCGAGTGCGAAAACACCACTCGCGATGGTAATTACCTTGTAAGGTAGCGGGGTGAGCCCCGCCAGTGCCACAATCCAGGCGCCGTATTCCGTATAGGTCCCGCGGAATTCCTCAAACTTTGCGCCATAACCATAGAAATCGATAATTTGGCCGCCTATCGCGTCGAAGAAAAAATAACCAATGGCATATCCCGCGAGCCCGCCCAAGACAGACGAGGTTGTACTGACCAAGGCGATGCGAAGCGCAGCGGCCCGGTCAGACAATACCATCGGCACGATCATAGCATCCGGCGGGATCGGAAAAACCGAACTCTCCGCGAAGGAAACCAACGCCAACCACCAAATCGCTTGCGGGTGCGCCGCCAAGCCAATCACTCGGTCATAAAGTTTGCGGATCATAGTGAATCAATCGGCCTTTGGCGCTCCGTACGACTGTTGCGGTACGCCCCGATTTAAGGATAAGTGCGTGTGAACGCCCCTCCACGGAGCCTCCAAAGTATCCCGCCGTAAACCGACGGTCGCTCGACCCGGTCGCGGATAGGCGGCACCATCCTCATGAAAGCCGGTCGAATCCCACACCAGAACCGAGACCGCGAACAAACGATCCGGCGACATACGAATCTGCAAGGTTTCTGTCATGAAGCGAAAATCACAGATTGTCGGCCAAATACTTTTCCATTGCCGGTCAATAAGATCGTCGAGTCCTTCCACCGTATCCATCCAAGTCCCAAAACCGATAACGTCCTTTTCAAACATCGGACGCGCAGAATCGAAATCGACACTTGCGACATAACCGCTCCAAGTGTCGAACCATAATTTGATGGACGCATGATCGTTATCGTTGGTCACGGCTTTCTCCGTATTAATTTGTTGCCTTGCTGTACTACAGAGACCGACCCAGATATGGAAGCCGCAAGTTTCTGCAGCAAAACCCAGCGTTGTGATAATCTGGCCGGTAATCCATAATTTCTTGAATACGATCAAAGTCCACAACCTGCACCCTAGATCTACTGATCCAGCAGGTTAAACTCCAGTCCATCTGTGCGTGCAATAGCCGCATAATCAAAGACATTGCTCGTTTTGGGACTAGGAAATTGCGTGACAGGGTTTGCCCTGATCAAACACCTTCGAGCACTCACGTCGCTCTAATTCCAAGGGGCGCGCTGGTCAACGCGGAGCCGCGAAATATGTTCCTGTGGGACATCAAACGGCTGATGCAGAGAATGCCCTTACCACTTGAAAATATTAAAATTCTCGACCTCACACGGGCCGCCGCTGGCCCATTTTGCACGATGATCTTAGCCGACCTCGGTGCAGATGTGGTGAAAGTCGAGCCAACGCCAAAAGGGGACATGACACGGCTATTAGGTCCCTACGACCATGGGATAGGCGTTTATTATCTAAGCATCAACCGTAACAAACGCTGCCTTGGCGTTGATTTCCGCAACGAAGATGGCTTGAAAACGCTGCGGCGCATGGCAGTTAAGGCCGACGTCGTGGTAGAAAATTTTAAGCCGGGCACGGCAGAAGATATGGGGCTCGGTTACAACGACGTGAAAGCACTTAATCCAAAAGTAATCTACGCCAGTATCTCCGGCCTTGGCCGCACTGGCCCTTACGGCACTTGGCCCGGCCTTGATCAGATTGCACAGGGCATGTCCGGTATGATGAGCCTGACCGGTCCGCAGGGCGGCGAACCAACCCGATTTGGGGTCCCTATCGGCGATTTTACTGCTGGTATGTGGTGTGCGCTGGCGGTGACAGCTGCGGTCGCGCAGCGTCATGTAACCGGTGAAGGACAGCGCGTCGAAACATCGCTCTTCGGCGCGCTTGTCGGATTGCTCAGCTTGCAAGGCCAGCGCTATCTCAGCAACGGCGACGTGCCGAAACAATCAGGCAACGATCACCCGACCATCTACCCTTATGGTGTATTCGATGCTAGAGATGGGCCACTCAATGTCGCCACCGCACGCGAAGAACATTGGCAGCGACTGTGTGTAATTATCGGTATGACGGAGTTGTTAGAAGACCCTGATTATGTGGACAATTCCGCCCGGATGCAGAACAAAGACAAGCTGCGCGCAATTCTCAACGCCCAGTTTAGAACCCGGGACGCCATCGAATGGACCAAGGATTTAATGGAGGGCGGCGTCCCGTCGGGCCCGATCTATTCGCTCGATAAAATGTTTAACGATCCTCAGGTTATCGACCAGGGTATGGTTGAGCAGGTACAACATCCAACCATCGGCAATTTGGATCTGCTGGCTAATCCGATGAAGATGGACGCGTTCGAAGGTAGGTCCGTGCGCACGCCGCCACCGCTCGTCGGCGAGCATAATACTGAAATTCTTACGGAATATGGTTTTTCTCCCCAAGAGATTGCCGCCCTTGATGCGGCAAGCGCTATCGGTGCCGAAGAAGAGAATAATTTATGACCTTGTATAAAGGCAGTTGCCATTGCGGAGCCGTCAGCGTCGAGTTTGAGACCGATACGGACCCTGCAATGATTGATGTGCGGGAATGCCAATGTGCATTTTGTCGGGCCCACGGTGCGGAGTCGGCGAGCGATCCCAACGGGCGCATCCAGTATATTGAGCGCGAACCGGACGATATTGTCCGTTACCAATTCGGCACGAAAACCTGTGATTTCATCATTTGCCGACATTGTGGCGTTTATCTCGGCGCCATAATGGAGGACGACAAAACTCCTGGGTTTTCGACTACGCAGATTAAACATTTTAAGGACCGGGCTCTTTTCACCAAAACCGCACGACACCCAGATTACGATGAAGAGCCACTGGCCGATCGCCTTGCGCGCCGGCGGCGAAATTGGACTCCAATTGCAGGTTAACGAGCTTTAGGCAAAGGAGAATATATGAACGCTCCCGATTTAGCATATGTAGCCCTGGCCGTTGACGAACCGGAAAGCGCCGCTGCAATATTCGAAAAAGACTTTGGCTTGCCACGCCAGGACTTTTCCTGCGGGCCATCAAATGTACCAATGATCTCGGTTGGACGGTCGGCGTTAGCATTCTTCCAACCGGACGATCCGTTTTTAGGACCAAGCGCCAAAAAGGGCGTGCACCACATAGCCATTGCGGCCGAGGATCCAGAGGAGAAAGCTAGAGCGTCTGGCATCCCCACCTCAGGCGGCGCTTCAACCGGGATCAACGGGAAAAACCAAATTGCGCTGGCGCGGGACGCTACCTGCGGAATCCGCGTTCGCTATACAGAATCGTTAGACCTTCCAGCCGCATCCTCCGAAATGGTCCAACGTATCGATCATCTGGGTGTCGCCTCCGCCGATAATCAAGCCGGCTGCGAGGTCTTTATCGACAAGCTAGGCTGTGTCTACGAGAGCCAGCAGACTGACAGTGAGGTCGAGACAATATCCGAAAACTTCACATCAGACACCTACAACTACATTTTTCACACACGACCTTCCGAGCTCATCGGCAGCATGCGCGTGACCTTCATCACTGTCGGCGACACGGAACTAGAGTTCATCCAAGACCTGACGACCGATGTGAAGGCAGACGAAGCCCGTCATGATGCGGCTGGCACTACCCGCGGCGACCGAAGCGCCATTGCTCGATACGTTGCCTCAAGGGGGGCCGGCCTCCATCACATCGCCTTCAAGACTCCGAACGTCGAGGAAAGTTTGGCCAAGATAAGAGCGGCGGGCCACCGCACTATCGACACCGTTGGTAGGCCGGGGTCA
>PBOZ01000020.1 GCA_002724555.1 Rickettsiales bacterium | reverse complement strand
TGCAGTCTGCGGTAGATCTCCGGATTAAGATTGCGCGATCGGAGAGCGTCGAAACGCAGTTGGACGGCGGTCGAGACTTTGTTGATGTTCTGACCGCCTGGTCCAGAGGCACGAACGAAACTCTCCTTAAGCTCATCTTCCGAAATGGAGATATGTTCCGTCACAAGTATCAATAGAGGCGTCCTTGTGTTCTTGCTCAAAAACGCGAAGGGATTTAACCCAACCGGTTCACGCCATCAAATGCAGCCGTCTTGTAGCACTCGGCAAGTGTGGGGTAATTGAAAACCGTGTCGATGAAATAGTCGATCGTTCCGTTCATCGTAAGGACGGCTTGACCAATATGGATCAGCTCGCTTGCACCCTCACCAATTATGCAAACACCTAAAAGCTTCCGAGTATCTGCATGGAAGATCAATTTCAGCATGCCCGAGGCATCGCCAAGAATCGTTCCCCTTGCTATCTCCTTATATTCCGCCTTACCAATCTCATACGCCACGCCTTCTTCTGTAAGATCTTCCTCGCTTTTCCCGATTATCGAAATTTCGGGAATTGAGTATATTCCGTAGGGAAGCAGATCAGGAATACTTTCCGCTTCAATGCCAAACGCGTGGCATGCAGAAAGACGCCCTTGCTCACTCGATGTCGAGGCCAAACTTGGAAAACCGATTACGTCGCCGACCGCATAAATATTCTCAACGCAGGTTCGATAACTCTCGTTAACTTTAATTCTACCCCGAGCGTCAGCGGCCAATCCCGCAGCCTCTAAATTTAATTTTTCGGTTACTCCCTGACGCCCAACGCTGTAAAGCGCCTTATCCGCCGTAATCTGTTTACCACTCTTCAGTTTAATACGAACCCGCCTTTGGCCCTCTTCTTCGAGTGTCTCAAGGCCCGTTACTTCTTCACCGAGACGCAGCGTGACCCGGTTCTGACGCATATTATAGACCAGCGAGTCGATGATCTCCGCATCAACGAAATCAAGCAATCGCGCACGCGCGTCCAACAGTGTAACCCGGACGCCCAGAATTGCGAAAATAGTAGCGAATTCGACCCCAATGACACCGCCACCGATAATAGCCATTGTTTTTGGCAAATCCTCCAGCTCAAGCATATCGTCACTGGTAAAGATACACTGCCCATCAAACGGAATATGCG
Organism: Rickettsiales bacterium; assembly: GCA_002724555.1. Classification (GTDB taxonomy): domain Bacteria; phylum Pseudomonadota; class Alphaproteobacteria; order UBA8366; family UBA8366; genus UBA6544. The sequence goes on along the minus strand of PBOZ01000020.1, from coordinate 26,718 downwards.
GATCACGCGCCGCCGTCGTTCCGGTAGCAATTACAATCTTATCCGATGTTATGTCTGCATGCTGATGTGAACCTAGCGCTTCCAATTGGATTGTATGGTCATCCACGAAACTTGCGTGGGCAGTGTGTAAATCGATACCGTTTCGCTGTAACTGATGACGGACCACATCCATTTCCGTTTGGATTACATGATCAGTGCGATGCAGAAGATCCGGCATCGTTATATTTTGTTTCACAGTATAGGATGCGCCGTAGACATTTCGCTCGCGGTAGCCGGAAAGATACAGGGCGGCTTCCCGCAAAGTCTTGCTCGGTATTGTGCCTTTTCCGATGCAGATACCACCCACAACGTTACCAGCCTCCGCAACACCTACGCGCTTGCCGAGTTTAGCTCCCTGAATAGCGGCACGGTGACCACCGGGCCCCGTCCCAATAACGAAAAGATCGTAATCGTACATCGTCCACCAATTCTTGCGAAACGCGCCACCACTCCAACGCTCGATTAGGCTCGGACTCGATAAGGGTGATTCTAAATAAAATCCACCCATCCAACAACATGAGTTACCAGCTGCCGATCAGATGTGAAAGCTCTTAAACATTCTTTGAATAATCGTTCTAAGTTCTTGCAAAAAACCGGAGGACTCGAAAACAAAACAATTGGCTACAGCTTCTTAAGCAAGATAACAGGACAGCAATACATCCAGGGGGCACAGGTGTCGCAACAACTAATGTCGACGGTCGAACTTGCAGAAGAGATTACAGCACTAAATTTCGAGCAGTTAGCAAGAGATGACATTGAACAAATTCAGAGGCTTATACTTGATTATTCAGCTGTAACGCTCTGCGGCTCAGTCCAGCCTTGGGGCCGTATGTTGACCGCCTGGGCACGTCAAAATGGCAATGGAAACTCTTTTTTGATTGGCAGCGGCAGCAGTGCTTCGGCATCTGTGGCAGGTATGGTAAATGGCACTTCAGCGCACGGATATGAACTCGACGATACGCATGATAAGTCGATGAGCCACCCGGGGACTGTAGTAATATCCGCAGCACTAGCTGTTGGAAATGAACTCAACGCCTCAGGTAAAGATATTATGATTGCCATTGTCGCCGGCTACGAAGCGATGGCACGCGTTGGTATGGCGGCAAATCCCCTCAAAGTAATCGAGTTTGGACGACACCCCACCTGTCTATTTGGACCATTCGGCGCCACCGCCGCCGCCGCGCACCTAATCGGCATGGATAGTGCCAAACTCGCCAAAGCCTGGGGCCTTGCCCTTTCTATGGCAAGCGGTGCCAACCAATTCGCCTTCGAACCCAAAGGCACGATGGTCAAGCGCATGCATGGCGGTATCCCAGCCCAGAACGGAGTAACTGCGGCACAGCTTGCCAATATAGGCGTCGAAGGGCCAATCGAGGCATTAGAAGGTGGTTTTGGATTTTTTCATCTCTTCGGTCTCGACCCAAAACCAGAACTTCTTAGTAAGAGCGCCAATGAGGCCTACGAGGTCCACAATATTTCGATCAAACCGTATTCCTGCTGCCGCAAATTTCACTCGCTTATTGATGCGCTTCGCGATGCAACGGACGGCTTTACGCTCGACCTGGATACGATAGACCGGATCACCGTCAAATCGCCCGAGACGGCTATCGGGCAACATCAAATGCGGCGCCCAGACTCTGTTATGGCTGCCCAATACAGTATGCCTTACATCGTCGGCGCCACCTTGGCCTACGGACCAACCCGCTACGACGCATTCGACTTAGACCATCATGATGACAAACGAATTCTCGATATCGTAGACCGAGTTGAAGCGAAGCACGATGCAGAGTTAGATGCGTTCGTGCCAGCGAAGATGCCAAATCGGGTAGAGTTACACATGCGAAATGGAACCACGCGTTCAGCTGAAGTAATGGATAGCCGCGGTACTCCCGTGCATCCTCTTTCGACCGATGGCGTTCTTGATAAGGCGCGTGCGCTCTGCGAGACAGTTGATCCAGACATCGATTTAAATGCAATCGTCAATACAATCGATCAGCTTACAAATTGCTATGACGTGAGTGACTTAACCACGTTGTTGACTGTGCCCAGTTTCGAGGAAGGGATGAAAAACGGATGCTATGGCGCAACCGCACAATCAACCGTTACATAAAAGTTAAGCATCATTGGTGTTATAGTGGGAAATGGATCCTAGTATCATTTACATCTCTCCGAGTCTGATCTACCGGGGGAAAGCGGCCTTGCCGTTCATAACACTTCTGGCTCTTGTCCAACTTATCGCCAACCGCCACCGCCATTTACATACACGGTATCCGCCGTCATGTATTCACAAGCATCAGAGCACATAAACAACACCAACTCGCCAATTTCCTCGGGCTCTGCAAAACGTTTCATTGGCACGTCATTTTTAAATCGTTCCATCAACTCAGGCGACGTCTTTGCCGCTTCTTGAAAGGCCGTGCGGACGGGCCCTGGCGAAATCGATAAGCAGCGGATACCCCTGTCGGCAAACTCGCGTGCTACACCAAGTGTCATCGTCACGACCGCCCCTTTGGCAGCGGCATAATGAATTGAAGAACCAGGTGCGCCACGTTTGTGAGACATACTCGCAACATTTACGATCACACCGCCTCCATTCTCCAACATATGAGGTAACACAGCCTGCATGGAGTGGTAAACTGACTTAGCATTCAGATCAAAGGTCTGATCCCAGAGGTCGTTATCAATATCGAGAAACGTGGACCTCCGACCAGCAGCGCCGGCTGAATTGAACTGAAATTCGACGGATCCAAATTCTTCAATTGCCCGTTGGATCATGACGTCGACCTGTTCGCGCTTGGTAACGTCACACGCAAGACCCAATGCCCTGCCACCCTTTTGAATAATTTGGTTCGCCGTTCGCCCGGCTCCCTCAGCATCAATATCGCCGCAGACCACATTAGCACCTTCACGCGCAAAAATCTGTGCCGTCGATCGACCAATACCGCTGGCGGCGCCAGTGATAACAATAGTTTTTTCAACAAAAAATTCAGGTGTTTTGGGCATTTTGCATATCCTTTGCGAGTGGGTTGGATCCTGGAATTGACATCGTCCCGTAGTTGTACGCTTCAAGCGGGGGTTGGCGCGACTGGTTTGGACGTTACATTCGGTCTCGAGAAACCTTAGGATCGGAGGAAAATATGCCAGAATTAAAGACGGAAATTTGCGAACGGATTGGAATTGAATTTCCAGTCTTTCAGGCCGGCATGGGTTTTGTGGCGCGGGGTACTCTTGCAGGGGCGGTTTCGGAGGCGGGAGGACTCGGTGTGATTGGCGCCGGTTCCAACATGACGCGCGACGAGATTAAGACTGAAATTGATGCTGTTCGGGCCATTACCGACAAGCCATTTGGCGTCGACATTCTTTTCGCAACAGTACGTGCAGAAGGCGAAGTCGCAGCAAAGTATACTGAAGCAGTTCAAGAAATGGTTGATGTCGTTATCGAGGAGAAGGTTCCGGTTCTGATCTCGGGCCTTGGCAGTCCAAAGGATGCAGTTCCCGCGGCGCATGCCGCCGGCATCTACGTAATGTCAGTTTGTGGGGCCGTCCGTCACGCAGAAAAAGCAGTGGCCGATGGCGTTGATGCCGTAATCGCTTCTGGCGTAGACGGGGGTGGTCATGTGGGACGAATTGGCACAGCCATTCTTATTCCTGCGGTCGTCGATGCCGTCAATGTACCTGTCCTTGCGGGCGGCGGTCTTGCGGACGGACGCGGTCTCGCAGCAGCCATGGCCTTTGGCGCGCAGGGGGTATGGATGGGGACCCGATTTATCGCAACAATAGAATCCCGGAGCCACGAGAACTACAAAAACAAATTAGTCAGTTCGGATTCGACTGGCACTGTAATTACACGCGCGCATAGCGGTAAACCCTGCCGCCTGATAGACAATGATTACACTCGAAACTGGGCTTCGAAAGAAGACGAAATTTTACCTTATCCTTTACAGGTCCGCCAATATGGAGAACCCGCATCAGACCTTGGCCGCATCCAAGGCGATGTCGAAAATGGAGTTCTTCCGGCTGGACAAAGCATCGGCCTCATTCATGAAGTTAAAACTGCCGGCGATGTCGTAAAAGATATCGTGAAAGAGGCCGAAGCAGCATTGGCCCGCCTCGCAGGTTAATTATTCCTCGCTCTGACCCTCTCCCACTGAGGAAGTAGGGTCAGAGCGACGGTTTTATTACAAATTATTCGCTAAAATCACAACTACTAGCAACGCCGTATTTATTCGCCAAATCCTTCAACTTACCCCACGTTGCATCTTCGACATAGACACCGCCCGCGAGGCGTTCCATCCGACGTTTATGCTCAATTTCACCTGGATAAAGTACCTCTTCAACGCCTTGGGCGGGCGCCGTAGCCTTCAGGTATTCTGCAAACTCGGTTACTTCAGCTTTAAAGGTCTCCAACTCGCGAAATGCCGAAACATTATAAATTGCAATAAAACAACCATCGTTGTGCTTTCCAGTTGGCTCCACACCAAAACCTAATCCTGTCAACAGACCCGACAGAATTTCGACCATCGCGGCCAACGCATAGCCCTTATATCCTTCATTACCGCCCATCGGCTTGATGGCGCCCCCATCCTTAACTGTCGATGGATCGGTCGTCGGATTACCGTGCTTATCTATTAGCCAGCCTTCAGGTACATGCTCACCACGGGCTTCCGCTACTTCAAGTTTCCCAGCCGCGCCAGCGCAAGTCGCCATATCGAAATAAAATGGCGCTTCTAGGTTCGAGGGAAAGGCCATACAAATTGGATTAGTGCCCAGCTTTGGCTCGATCCCACCGAATGGCGCAACCCGCTTCGGACTGCGGCCTGAATCAGCCGTAATCATGCCGATCATACCTTCTTCAATTGCCATTAGCGGGTAATCTGCCAGGCGTCCAATATGGCCTTGGTAGTGTATTGTGCCTACCGCTACGTTCTGCGTTTTCGCTTTTTCAATCAACTTCTTCGTAATCGTTTCTGTCACCGTGAAACCGAAACCCCAATTGCCATTCACAACCAATGTCGTTGGCGATTCTTTTTCAATTTCAATTTCAGCTCCGGGGATGATGTGGCCCTTTTCAACCCGATCGCAGTAAGTGATCACACGCAACACTCCGTGCGAATCATGGCCGGCAAGATTGGCATCGATGCAGTGCCGTGCAACAATTTCCGCCTCAGCGGCACTGACACCGGCGCCCTGAAATATTGTTTCCGAAAGCGCCTTAAGACGATCGGCTGGAATTGTAGGCATATGTATTCTCCTTACTAGACGTTACTGGCCGGGGCCGCGGAATCTTTTTATCTCGTTTCTAACCAGTGGTATTGGGGTATTGTCGAGTTAAAATCTTCAAATAGACGGTGAAAATTGTCATTCCGAGTGGCAAGAAATATGATTAAAGTGTGGGATTGTTGCGTCGCCATTGTCATTTCCTAACGCGACGCAAGCGTCGACCAAAGCGCGTCGCCGCCGTCAGCCGCGACGGCTTCTCCCAGCCTCACGGCCCAGACACTTTCTGAACCAAACTCGTCACGCCATGACCAAACTCGTCTGCTATATCGATGCAATATATGCTCCATTGTAAAGCCGATCGCGCCATGAACCTGATGTGCGATACCTGCACCTTCGCCTGCTGCTTCACCTACTCGGATTTTGGCCGATGCAATCTCAAAGAAAACATCCTCATCAAAGGAACCGGCCCGTTGCAATGCGTCCGCTGCTGACCCCGCAGCGCAGACTGCCGCAGCAGTTTCACCAGCGAGGCGAGCAAGGTTGTGTTGTACAGCCTGAAATTTTGAAATTGGCCGCTCAAAAGCAACCCGGTCCTGCGAATAGGTGACGGAAATTTCTAACATCGCCTCAAGTGCCCCCGCCATCTCACAAGACCGAGCAAGCGCTCCCATCATAAAGAGCGCGTTTTCATCGATTTTTGTTGATGCGTTGCCAACCTCGCTCGCAACAACTCCGTCAAATGTCACATCGTCCTTTGCTTCATCTGCTAGGCTCGATCCGTCGGTGATCCGACAGGATGCGGCGTCCACTAAGGCGATGACAACCTGGCTGCCGCGATGCGCAATAACTGCAAATGCATCTGCTTCGCGTGCGAAAGGAATACCCCTCGCGGTACCCGACAACGTATTACCATCGTCGATATCGAGCCGATCCTGTTCGCGGACCGGTGCAACCGACAACCTACCTCCCGGAAAACCAATCTCGCCCTGGCTTAATAACCATCCACCCAACATTGTCTCGGCTAATGGGGTCGGCACAGCGAACTTACCTGCCACACGAAGAATCTCAAAGGCATCACATAGCTCTATTCCCGCACCTCCAAGCTCTTCTGGTACGAAGCCAGCAGTCAATCCAGCCTCTTCTAAAGCCGACCAAAGCGGCTCTTTCCAGCTGTCATCTTTTGCACTGTTGATCATCTGAGGTTCGCATAAATCCTGGAAAATGCGCGTTGACATATCGACAATGATGTTATCGTTCTCGCTCATTAGGCGTGATTTCCTCTATAGGCCGTCCTTGAGTGACAATCTCTTGCGGCGGTCCATATTAAGTTTGTGGTCGGACAAACGTGCATGTTCGACTTTCGCCTTTTAAAATTAGCCGTCGGCAGCGCCCTGGCAAGGATACAGCCATTTAGTTTGGCCCGAAGGTTAAAATAAGACAGAAAGGAAGCTAATACAGATGTCGACCGCAATTCAGTTCGATCCAGTTCGCCTCCCACCAGAATGCGAAGAGCTTCGCTCAGAAGTTAGGGAATTTGTGCGCGAGGAAATTGCCGCAGGAACCTTCAATCCGGAGACAACCCCATTGGGCAATGGTCTGAACCGCGAATTTGCACGCAAAGTTGGGAAAAAAGGCTGGATTGGCATGACCTGGCCGAAACAATACGGTGGACAAGAGCGAAGCTTCCTAGAACGATATGTCGTTACAGAAGAGTTCCGTGCGGTAGCAGCACCAACACGGGTATTCTTCACCGCAGACCGACAAAGTGGCCCAACAATCATCCGTTACGGCAACGAGAAGATGAGAGCAAATATCCTACCTCGTATCATTGAAGGCGACTGTATGTTCTGCATTGGCATGAGCGAACCAAACTCAGGCTCCGACCTCTTCGCTGCCAGTTGCCGCGCAACTAAGACCGACGGAGGGTGGCAAATTAATGGCAGTAAGGTTTGGACAAGTGGAGCCCATCATGCCGACTATATGATCGGATTGTTCCGCACCTCCCAGCCGACAGAAAATAACCGGCGCCACGGTTTGACCAATTTTGTCGTTGATATGAAGAACACCGAGGGCATCACTTGCCGCCCAATTCTTCATCCGACAGGAATATATGAGTTCAACGAAGTTATTTTTGAGGACGCCTTTATTCCGGACGATATGATGCTTGGTACCCAGGATGAGGCCTGGAAACAAGCGACGAGTGAATTGGCTTACGAGCGCAGCGGTCCCGAACGCTTCCTCGAGACTTTTTACATTCTACCGGAGTTAGTCAATGTCCTTGGCGATACTCCCGATACTCGAGGTGCCGAGGGCATCGGACGTCTGGTTGCACAAGTGCACACTCTTCGCCGTATGTCTGTATCTGTCAACGGGATGCTACAGGCAGGCAAGGAGCCGACAGTAGAAGGGTCTCTAGTCAAGGATCTTGGAACCAAGTGGGAACAAGACCTGCCCGCCAAAGTTCGGACCTTAGCGGCTTTTGCCGATCCGGATGCTGGAAACCGAACAGAATTCGACGACTTGATGCGCTTCGCCACGATGATCGCGCCAAAATTAACGATCCAGGGCGGCACAACTGAGGTCCTCCGCGGTATCATCGCTCGAGGACTCGGCCTCAGATAACACGGACTGTTTTCTGCCAACTACGATTACATTCACCCAGGAAACGTCTATGCCTGACCTTAAAGCTTTTCTGTCGCCTAATGCGGTAGCCGTGATTGGCGCAGCTAATAACACCGACATTCTGCGTGGCCGGATCATGAAGGTTATGATGGGTCATAATTTCAAAGCAACCGTCTATCCAATTAGCCGTAGCGATGAAGAAGTTTTTGGATTAAAGGCCTATAAGACAATTAGTGACGTGCCAGGACATGTCGACCTTGCCATCCTCATTATTCCAGCGAAATTCGTACCGGAAACATTGCGCGAATGTGGCCGAAAGGGCGTAAAAGCCGCTCAGATCATCACGTCAGGCTTCGCCGAAGAAGTTGGCGATGACGGCATCCGACAACAACAGGCAATCCGTGATATCGCCGAAGAATTCGACATGGCGGTCTGCGGCCCTAATTCAGAAGGCTTCGCTAACACAAAAGCCGCGCTATGCCCAACCTTTAGCCCAGCAGTCGACGAAAACGACGAGCCACTCTTGCCAGATTATCGCACCAACGGATTTATATCCGCGATAGCGCAGAGCGGTGGGGTTGGGTTTTCATTTTTTGACCGCGGTCGGCCAAAAGAACTGCCATTCAATTATATTCTTACAACCGGCAACGAAGCGGCCCTTGAGGAGCTAGATTTCGTCGAGCATCTCATTGATTGCAACGAGACCGACATCTTCACCTTATTCATGGAGGATGTGAAAACGCCTGAGAAACTAGCGCGGGTCGGCGAGAAAGCACTACGTGCTGGCAAACCCATTATCGTCACCAAAGTTGGACGGTCTGACGCTGGCCAACGCGCCGCCGCGTCACACACGGCAGCGCTTGCTGGCGCATACACCGGCTACCGCGCTATGTTCGAACGTTATGGAATAATTGAGGGTGGTGATATCGAAGAAATTGTCGATATCGCATCTGGCTTCTCACATTGGGGTCACCTTTTACCGGCGGGCAAACGAATTGGCATTACAACTGGTTCTGGCGGTGCCGGAGGCTTGATGGCGGATACAGCAGCGCTGGGCGGTCTTGAAGTACCGGTACTGGATCCGGCAGCGCGTAACAAGATTGATGCTTATCTACCGGCCTACGGTACATCACAAAACCCTGTCGACGGTACTGCCCAAGCGGTTCGCGAGGTTGGTTACGCAAGTCTCAACAAAATGGTCATGGACGCAGAAAATGTGGACGCCGTTATTGGTATTTGCTCGGCCCGTCATAGCACGACCTTTGTCCGCGAGCAGGACGACTTGATTGAGCTAAAGAAAAACGCCAACAAGCCCGTTGTGCTTTGTTCCTACACGCTGCCGCGCGAAGGGTCAGTAGAGATTGTCAATCGATGCGGATTGCCGCTTTACACCAATATGCGGAACTGTGCGCGTGCCCTGAAGGAAATGGCGGATTACCGAGCAATCCGGGAGCGCTTCCTAAAACGGCCAAACATCAACACAGCAGGTGTAGACGCTGGCGTTAGTCAAAAACTGGCGGCTGCCGGACACACTTTGTGTGAATACGAGGCAAGACCAATCCTTGCCGCGTACGGTGTCACCAATGCAAGCGGGAAGTTGACTACGTCGGGCGAAGAAGCAGCGGAGATTGCCGAAACAATCGGTGGGAAGCTAGCACTGAAGGTGCAATCACCTGACATCTTACATAAGACCGAGGCGGGCGCGGTCGCACTAAATTTGGTTGGCGGTAACGAGGCGAAAAAAGCATACGAATACCTTACGGCGAATGCACAGGCCTACAACCCCAAGGCCAATATTCATGGCGTGCTGGTGCAGCCCATGGCAAAAAACGGGCAAGAATTGATCCTTGGCATAAACCATGATGAAGCATTTGGTCCGATGCTGATGGTCGGGATGGGTGGCGTCTACGTCGAGATCATGAAAGATATCGCTTTTGCGCCAGTGCCATTGACGAAGGACGATGCACATGCGTTGCTCAATAAATTAAAATGCCGTCCACTACTTGGTGGCATCCGGGGAGAGCCCGCCGTCGATATATCCGCTCTCGTTACCCTCATGGTTAATCTCGGACGGTTTGCCGCCGACTTTTCAGGCACGATCAAAGAGGTCGACCTGAACCCAATCCTCGCGCATCCCGAAGGGGATGGGGTGACGGTGGTGGACGCACTGATCGTCAAACACACCGACTAATCGAGCGCCGAGCAGGCTTCCTTAAAAATTTCTAAAGGCGGCCGGTAGAGGCCAGCGCCAAGCCCACCTTCGCGGCCAGTTTTTTCAACCAATCCCAGTTCCACAACTGGCGTCTCACCACATTCCACCACAGCCCGTGCCGACAATCCCGCGCGCGCACCCGAATTCAAAAATCCAGGATGTACCCCCATCAGCAATTTTCCAGGCAAGGCAAAAATACTCTCGTCATAGTACCCTCTGTGCAGCGCCTGCATGTCCGGACAGTAAGAGAGCGCCATAGCGCCAAGACCGAACCCTTCGGCAAGGGCGCTGTCGCCATATGCACCAGTGCAAGACGCAAGCGTATGCGGCTCACGGACCTTGCCTTTCGGGACATCTGCCACGGCCATAAACCATTGACCTGGCAGACCACTCACCTGTACACCAGCTGTAATTCCATTCCCGCCAAGGGCCGTTACGAGGCCGCTACCTTCGACACCCACCGCAGCTGATAGGGCACAACGGACCGCCGCCATCCAAAAGTTAAGATGAAAAATCGGCCATTCCGCCGTAAACGCACCCACCTTTGACGCGGCAAATTCTGGGCCGAGGCGCGCCCGGAGGGTTGTGTTTAGTATCTTGTTCGCCTCAAAATGCCGAAGATGCGCATCATCACCACGGGTCAAGGCCTCATCGACGATGGACAGCCACTCAACTGGCTCAGAAACCGCGCCAGCAATAGCAGGCGCAACCTCATCATTTAGAAACCGCAAAAGCTTAAGCGCGTCCATTGACTTCCGCCCATAACGCGCCGCCGGTGCGCCGCCAGTTCCACCGCCATTGAGTGGGGCGATTGCTGGTTTCCCCGCACCCGCTTGATCTTCCATTACAATGACCTGCTGCGAGGGAGAGACCACAGCAGCCAAAGGGGTAGCGACATTTCGGTCTTGCGCTGACACAAAAGTCACACTACCCGATGCAATCAATGCGTCGGCTTCATTTAAATCCGCTGCCCACCCTTCGAAAACGCATGCAACTGATGCGGAATTCAGAGTCGGCGCGATCGGTGCCCCACCATACGGCGGTCCACTGTGCAATAATACCTTACCATCCAGGTTAATCACATCCCGAGCACGCGCGACACCAGTCCAAGACGGACGCGCTGCAAATAATCGATCGAGCGCAATTTGATCCGCTGGATGCACTGATCCCAATGCCTTACACTGCCGGCTTTTGGCAACCACGGACTAGCTTGCCGGGTAACTCGCCCGTATGGACCCCATTCTCAAAAGTCACCCTGCCGGATTGCACTGTGGCAATATAACCTTCCGCCTCCTGCACCAAACGGCGGCCACCAGCCGGCAGGTCATGCACGATGTGAGGTGGCTTTAAGTTGAGCCGGTCGAGATCGATGACGTTGATGTCCGCCTTCATGCCATGTGCCAGAACACCACGGTCATGCAGTCCAAAGAATTTTGAATTGTCACCAGTCTGGCGCTTTACGATCCATTCAAGCGGTAGGCGGTCCCCGCGCGAACGATCTCGCACCCAATGGGTCAAGAGATACGTTGGGATTGTCGCATCACAAATCAGGCCGCAGTGGGCCCCACCGTCGCCCAGCCCGAAGAGTGACTGATCGTCGCGAAGCATTTCGAGGATCACTTCGTGATTGCGATCAGTGTAATTGGTGAAGGGTAAGAAGATCAGCTCGCGCCCATCCCGCTCCAACAGTATATCGTAGGCCACCTCCTGCGGTTCACGACCCTCACGATTAGCAATTGCCAGAATGCTATCTTGCTCAGATGGCTCATAGTTCGGTGGATCCCCGAGACGATACATCTTGTCGAAAGCACCAGTGACTTGCTGCATCAGATTAGATTTGTGGTCACGCACCTGGCTCAGGATCTTGCGCCTAACATCGGGGTCACGCATCCGCAGAACACGTTCCGCTAGCGGCAGATGCGCTATTTCTCTATAGGCGCTGCGCGTGACGAAAGGATTGAACGTGCACTCGAGCCCGAGAAAAAAGCCAACCGGCCGTGGGCAAACTTGTGGATGCATGACGGCACCATCCGGCCCCGGACGCGAGAGTTCGAGGACCTTGCGCCATCGGTCCGGATGTTCATCGAACTGAACGAGCAGATAATATAGCGGACGGCCGGACTCGACTGCCAATTGTCGAAAACCGGCAATATCGGCTTCCGGCTCATCAAAATCGCATAGCAAGCCAATAACACCGTCACCGTGGCTCTTTAAGGATCTTACGATCGTGCGCAATTCTTCAAGGTCAGCAAAGTGACTCGGCACGTGCTCTCCGGTGGAGGTGCGGTGGAATTTGGTCCTCGAGGTGGTAAAGCCAATCGCACCTGCCGCTAATCCTTCCGCAACGATGGCAGACATCTGATCGCGTTCGTCCTGAGTGGAGGGCCGCTCGGTAGCTGCGTCTTCACCCATTACGTATGCGCGGACTGGGTTGTGCGGTACTTGTGTAGCCACATCTAAGGCGCGCGGCATTTTCTCAAGCACATCCATAAAGTCGGAGAAGCTCTCCCACCCCCAGGGCACGCCCTCATGAAGCGCCGCACCTGGGATGTCTTCAACACCTTCCATCAGCTCGATCAGCATATTGTGGTCAGCCGGCTTCACCGGCGCGAAGCCAACGCCACAATTACCCATGACAATTGAGGTTACACCATGCCAACTTGAGGGACCTACGATCGGGTCCCAGGTGACCTGACCGTCGTAATGGGTGTGTACATCGACCCAGCCAGGAGAGACCATGGCTCCATCCGCCAAAATTTCCCGCGTGGCTTGCCCAGCCTTGCCGCCGACAGAAGAAATTATCCCGCTGTCCACAGCGATATCGCCGACATACGCGTCAACTCCCGTCCCATCTACGATATTGGCACCCCGAATGACCAGATCATGCATTGCTCAACCCTCCAAGACGCAGCCCAATGCTACATCTAGTTGCCCGACACAGTATAGCGAAGGATGTATAACGGATCGACCAGTTAAAAAGAGTGACGGATAAAGACCAATTGCGCGTCAGCTTCATGCAAAACAAAAAATATTACATTGTTAGATCTCTTTATGCGATAGATCGCATACAAATTCGGGCGATAATAACTCAACCAAAATTAGAATTTTCAAGCATTCACATGAGTCATGCCTTTACGAAAAAGATCATGCCTTCGACATCAGGGATTAAAGTTTCCGAACAAACGCATGATCCGAGTAATTTTGTCGGTGGAAGCCTCGCGCTATCATATATAGCGCGTCCACACCAATGAACTAACATTGTCAGATCTAAATTTAATTAGATCCGCATAGAGTATTGATGAAAATTTTAAGCCGCTGCCTGATACTCGGCAACAAGTCGGTCGACCAGCACCTCAACTTTCGGAACATTCTTCACGCCAGAGACGGAATGGCCAGCCGACCATGTATCCCTCCAACGTTTGGGGCGTTTATCGGGGTGAATGTCTGTTGAAATGTCGATCATCCCGCGCGCCGGCAAGGCATCCGGATCAATCCCTGCGGCAATTATGGACGGACGCAATTTGCTTGCGGGCAACCCAGTAAAAGCACTGGTTAACATAATGTCGTCGAGAGACGATGCCACCAGCATATCCTTATGCCCCCGCGCCGCCATACTTTCTTGGGTCGCAATAAATTGTGTCCCCATATAGGCAAGATCGCATCCAAGGGTCACCGCTGCCTTAAGAGCGACACCGTCGCTGATACCTCCCGCCAATACAACCGGGCCATCAAATATATCCCGCACAGCCCGCACAAAGGCGAACGGGTTTGCCCAACCGGTCTGACCACCAGCCCCCGCTGTCAAAAGAATAAGGCCGTCGACGCCTATCGCGATGGCCTTCTCAGCGTGCCGCATTGAAGCAATATCTGCGAAGACTTGCCCGCCATATTCATGAATAGCCTCTATAATTGGCGCAGGGCTGCCAACACTCGCGATGACCAAGGGCGCCTTATGCTTTGCGACCAGGGCCGTATCCTCCATCAATCGCACATTTGATTTATGAACAATTAAATTCGGCGCGAAGGGCGCGGCATTGGACGTTTCAGTCACTATTTTCCCAAGCCAGCCATCAAGCTCGTCTAATGTCCGGCAATTGGCCGTTGGGAAAGAACCAATAACGCCCGACCTACACGCGGCGATCACCAAATCGGGCCCAGACACCAGGAACATTGGCGCTGAAATCAATGGCAATCGGAGGTTTTTCGCTATTTCTGGCGGCAAGGGCATCCTTCTGCCAATCCTTCGGGTAAAACAATTTGAAGCCTTCGTCTAAAAATTAGCCGGGTAGAAGGGACGCGAATTAGGTTCGATATTGCGTAAAGGCAGTCGTTGTCGCGCCAGCATTCTCATCTGTACGAACGTTAACCAAGGCCACCCTTCCCGCCTCATTCGCTTCGCGCGCCCGATCAAGTGCTGGGCGAATTTCATCCGGGTCTTCAACGAATTCGCCATAACAACCTAAGCTTTCGGCCATTTGATCGAAGCGTGTGAATCCAAGGTTACGTCCAGGCTTTTCATTCTTGGGATCAGCCGTCCAGCCGCCGTTGAGACTTATAACAACAGTGATCGGCAAGTCATTGCGGACCGCCGTGTCAAGTTCCATCGCATTGAACCCGAAGGAACCGTCACCATGCACAACAACAACTTGTTTGTCTGGCTTCGCCGCTTTTGCGCCAACACCGAACGGCAGACCAACGCCCATCGTACCAAAACAACCCGAATTCAATCGGTGACCCGGGGTAAAGGTCGGCATAGCCTGTCTACCAAAGTTCAATATTTCTTGTCCGTCGACACAGAGGATTCCGTCGCGGTCGATGAAATCGCGCACTTCCTTGCACAGTCGCAAGGGGTGAACTGGTCGGGATGGGTTTGAGAGAACTTTTTCTGCTGCTTCTTCTTTTTCAGAATTGTAACCGCGAAGACGTTCCCTCCAAGTGGCATAATTGTCCGGCGTCACTTGCCCTTGAAGCGCATCGGTCAATTGACCCAAGACCGTCTTTGCGTCACCCACGACCCCAACATCGAGCTTACGCGGGCTATTGGCTATCTCGCCAGGATCGATATCAACTCGCACGACCGACGCGTCAGCGTTGAAACGGGGTGGGGCGGCATGCCCGATAATGTAATTCATCCGCGTACCAAGCACGAGGATTACATCCGCTTCGCGAAAGGCAGTCGAACGTGCCGTTAGATAACAATAATCATGGTCTTCCGGGATCACGCCACGGCCTTGGGGTGTGGTAAAAAACGGTATACCGGTAGCCTCAACAAATTTCTGCAGTTCGTCTGGCGCTTCGGACCAAAGGATGCCAGAACCAGAGATAATTACAGGCTGCTTAGCATTCTTGAGCCGTTCAACGATCTGCCTTACTTCCGCGTCGCTTGCCGCCGGGCGTGCTCGCTTCGAAGGGTCCCAGGGGTCCGGCCAATCAATCTTGTTTTCATCTACTTCGGCGTAAAGAACGTCACCCGGTAAATCTAGATATACCGGACCCGGCTTGCCCCCCATCGCTTCATGGAACGCGCGATTAATGAGTTCCGGAATCCGTCGCGGATCATGCACCCGGTCCGCCCATTTGGTGCAAGGCTCAAACATTGGGAGCTGTTCAATCTCCTGAAACACACCATGGCCCGTGGAAACATCAGGGCTGGCCCCACCAAGCGCAATGACTGGTGTGCAGTCGGCCCAGGCATGCGCGACACCTGTCACGAGGTTCGTGGTGGCCGGACCCGATGCCGCCATACAAATACCTGGACGATTACGAAGACGGGCATATGCAAATGCCATCATAGCAGCGGCCTGTTCGTGCCGGACGTCGATGCCACGAATGCCCTGCCCCATCGTGGCCAGCTCCGTATGCATCATGGGGCCACCCATGATGTAAAAAAACATATCGGCGCCTTGTCGTTTCAGTGCCTGACCAATGATCTCCGATCCAATTGCCATTTTCGCCTCCCTGGATGTTTCATGAGCGCGACCCAAGCATGCCACTTGCTTAAAGAAATGCACCGAACGGATCAAAATTCGAGGCATCGCCAAAGTATTTGAGCCCAATGCCCACCTACCCAAGATCAGGAATTACTGACCCGTTATGGAAAGCCACTCTTCTGATGCGAAGAACTCAATCAATTCGCAATATTCTTAGAACTGACCCAAGCGCTTAGAAAAATAATTTTGCTAATATGCTCCAATATCATCCGATCGGTATTGTGATAAGCATATTTTCCGGCTGTATTTTGGTGTTCAATTTTCTCAGCCTATTGCACCGTCGATTTGGAAGTCGGTATCATCCGCGTGATAACGTTCTCTTCACGCACAAGATAATCTGGCACACGCGGGCTCATCTCATTCTTCCAATAGTCGGTTTCATAGACCGCGGCATAGAGCTCCTTACGCTGCTCTTCACTTTCGAATCTGCGCAACCATACATATGCCGATTCATCTTCTTCACCCGCGAAACTGCCGCAAATCACCATTCCTTTTGAGACTTGAAAGGGTATAATTTCTTCTTCCATAATTTTCACCCATTCAGCCAATTTACCGGGTTTTACCTTGTATTGACGCAGTTCGTAGAAAGCCATTTTCCTTTTCTCCCATCAAATTAATTTCCACTACGAGCCCAATCTGGACCACATACAACTAGAAACATCGGATCTTTTCCCAGCTGGGGCAAGAAGGCTATTACGATTCATCTGTCCTGACCGCCAATATTCTGACTTAATTCTCATTACAAATGCTTGAATTTTTAACATTCCGGCGCCTGCTCCTGGTCTTGACTGTCCAGCTGACCACCTTGCTGCAGGGTATGTCCATCACCGTCATCTCCGTCGTGCTACCGCAGATGAAGGGCACACTATCGGCAACACAGGACCAGATCGCCTGGACCATAACGTTTAATCTAGTCGCCACAGCAATCGCCACACCGATGACTGGCTGGCTTGCGGCTCGGCTTGGCTGGCGCAACTTGCTAGTCGGCACAGTGATCGGATTTACCATAGCGACGGTCCTCTGCGGGACTGCGGATTCACTCGAGGCACTTGTTTTCTATCGAATTCTGCAAGGTATCTTTGGCGCACCACTGCAACCGCTCGGTCAAGGGATGCTGTTAGCAAGTTTTCCAAAACACCTCCACGCCATGGTGCTGATGATGTGGGGCATTGGCGGCGTCTTTGGCCCGGTTCTCGGCCCAGTCTTCGGCGGCGTCATGGCGGAGGCTATTAATTGGCGCTGGGCCTTCTACGCCATGGTCCCATTCGGCATCATTGCCGCAATCACTTCCTGGATAAGCCTAACTGAGAAGCAGCGTGGCACTTATCCAAAACTTGACGTCTTTGGAATAGCTATGCTGTCAGTCGCCATCGGCGCCGCCACGCTGATGTTCAATCGGGGTCAGCGCCTCGATTGGTTCGCTTCCACTGAGATCATCATCGAAACTACGATCGCGTGCTTAGCTTTTTACCTTTACCTTGTGCACACCTTCACCGCCGATCGACCTTTCTTCGACCGGGCCCTCTTCACAGACCGAAACTTCGTGATGGGTTTAATACTCTCACTATTGATGGGAATGCTGAGCTACACTCCAATGGTAATGTTCCCTCCCATGATGAAGGAATTGGCGGGCTATCCCGAAAGCGTGATCGGCTATCTGCTGACTGCGCGGGGGATAGGTAATTGGCTCAGTTTTGTAATCGTAGTCCCGCTAACTCGGCGATGGCCTCGCGCAACACTCGCATTAGGTCTGACTTTTCAGGCACTTTCCGGCCTTTGGATGTCACAGCTCGACGTCAGCATGGATGCGACCGATATTTTCTGGATGAATGTCTTGCAGGGATTCGGCTTCGGGCTCGGTTACACTCCGATGGCGACCCTCGCCTTCTCCACATTGCAAGAGCGGCTAATGGTTGAAGGGTCCGCCCTCTTCAACGTGCTCCGCCATTTCGGCAGTGTCGTTTTCGTCTCCTTGAGCATCCTCGTCCTCGTCTACGGTACCCAGTACAGCTATGCAGACCTGCGCGACTGGATCTCGCCCTTCAACGAATTGTTCGGTTTAGCCTCTGTATCTGGGGCCTGGTCGCTCGAAACCCCCGCAGGGATAGCTTCCCTGAACGACGAGGTGTTGCGGCAGTCGACTATGATCGGCTACATCAATTCTTTTTACCTCTTTGCACTGACCGCTGCCCTCAGCGTGCCGCTTGTTCTATTATTTAAACGTCCTATGAAAACCGACTAAAGCCGGTCTTTCACCTTCAACTCCCGCCACCAAATGAAAAGACCGCTGCCGACAACCACAGCACCGCCAATAATGATATTATGCTGCGGCACATCTCCAAAAAAGATATAACCGTAGATTACCGCCCAAACGAGATTGAAGTAACGGAACGGCGCGAGCACCGCGACCTCGCCGAAACGAAAAGCGATAACGAGAAAATATTGGCCAACTCCCTGCAAGACACCCGTCATTGCAAGGATGCTGATGCCATAGAGGTCCGGCGCCTTCCAGCCAAAGGGGAGCGAGCATATGCCACCGATTAAAACAAAGGCAGTGGAATAAAACATAATCGAGTTGTTCGTTTCCGTCGTCGATAAGCGCCGCGTTATAATATCGCGGAGCGAGTTGGTAAAAGCCGCGGCCAAGGCAAAAACCGCTATCCAAACCAGGGGATTGGAGCCTGGCTGAATCATGAATAGCACGCCAGCAAAACCGATTAACACCGCGCTCCACCGGCGCCAGCCAACTTTCTCACCCAGGAGGAACGGCGCCATAGCCGTTCCAAAGATTGGTGAGACAAAGAAAATCGCGATTACATCCGCAAGCGGCATCACCTTAATTGCCACAACGAAGCCAAAGGTCGTGAATAGCACACATACGCCTCGCAAGATTTGCCCAGGCCAATTATTGACACGGAGCGAGCCAAGCCCGCCGCTTTGTGACACCATGAATAGGATCGGAATGAAGACAAAGAGAGAGCGGAAGAAAAGGATCTCTCCAATGGGATAGATGCTAGTGAGATGCTTAGCCAAGCTGTCTGTCAGCGACAAAATCGCCCCAGCAATCACCAATGCCGCAATACCTTTTAATTGGTTCACAGCAGGATGAAGAGGTGGCATGCTCAAAGTCTGCTCAGCAGTTACGATGATTAGATCGGGGACATCTTATCATAATTCCCGTGGCCCCCGCGATACACCCGGGACAATCGATGAATGCTTAAACCAGACTAAGCTTGAGGTATTTGGTACGGAGATTTTTATTTACTTCTCCTCTCGATACTCAGGTTCTCAAAGGATAAGCGCGCACGAGGAGATTTTTTGCGAAAAAACTGTATCATCTTGCATTTTTGACATGGCTGGTCCTGCCCTACCGATAAAGAACTATTCCTCGAAAAGTTGCTTGGACGCATTTGTTAAAGAACGGGCGGCTGCATCGCTAAATTTCTACCACCTTATCTATATTAGTGGATATTCGCCATTATCTTTGGGTTTGCAGTAAAACCAAACTCTCTATTTTAATGTGATGTTATAACATCTATTTTAAGTGTACATAGTCAGATGGCACATCTCCTTCGACTGTGGTCACAACCAGATCAATGAACTCAAAAGGACCGTGTAATTGATTAGTAACCAGAATCGCGCTCAAGGTGAAACACTATTGGCTTTTCAGACATCGCTCACTGGAGCTGGCGAATTCCTGGAAGCCTCCAAAAAGCATAATACATTGATTTCGGACGGTTGTGTCAGGACATGTGGTACGCGCGATGAACTTGCAGTAATCAAAGACCCGGAAGTCAAATTGGTTATCTGGCAACGTGAGTTGTCCACAGACCTTAGCACATGGCTTGAACAATTAAGACCCGCTGAACTACCGGACTTGAGGGTCCTTACAACGGCCAAAGACCTTACAAAAGCACTACATTCAGAATTCGACGGCGACGTATTGCCTAACAAAGATATGCGGGATCTTTTCGTCAAAGACATTCATCTTCTTGTAACAAAATTCGCTGCTATTACCCGGAATACTCTTGTTGATGTCCGTCTCGAGCGCATCAGCCATGATGCGTGTTGGAAATTCCACTTTGACGCTGTGGAAAAGCGGCTTCTTACGACTTATCGTGGACCTAACACAGAATGGATTCAACCGGAACACTCCACAGAGGCTTTGCGCAAACAGAGAGATTATAGCGGGCCTATCGAGTCACTAAAGCACAACGATGTTGCGATTTTTAAGGGAAGTAGAGCCGAGACAGGCATGGGCATCGTCCATCGCTCCCCGCCGATTGCGGACACCGGCTTCACACGTTTACTACTATGCCTCAATGCGCCATCAATCGTTTCGCCGGAGCCGTGGTTACAAAGTCAGAAAGACTAGGTACCGCTCATCTGAATTGTGTAGCATTCGGCAGCGTCGGCCGAATAAAACGCTGTTCTCCCCCAGCATCATTCCTGATACGAGTGCCGTCCCAGACCAAGGCACCTCGACAGTAAGTGGCAGCAACCCTCACATTAAACCGGCGCCCCTCAAAACAACTCCACGTTACTGATGACAGACTATTCGAAGGATCATAGGCGTATGCCTCTCTCTCTAAGATGGTGATATCAGCATCATGTCCCGGAACTAAACGTCCCTTGCGATCCCCAATCAGGAAATGATCTGCCGGCCCATCGCAGAGCATTTTTACTGCCATCCGTGGACCGATTCCATGTTCTTCGCAACCGGTCCAAAACGCGGGCAATAGAGTTTCGAGACCCGGACCTCCCGACGTATTCTTAAAGATATTTGGATCGCCCTTCCGCTCCAGACCCCAACTGACGTGGTCTGAAGACACAAACGAGCAGTGGCCAGCAGCAATATGTTGCCATAAGAATTCGGTCTCCGCCTTCGGACGCATCGGCGGGTAGTGCTTGACTTTGGCACCGAGCGTCTCTGCGTGCTCCTCATGGCTAATCATCAAGTATTGTACACAAGTCTCTATTGAGGCCGCATGCCCAGCAGCGCGGTACATTTCGCAAATTTCAAATCCACGGCTTGTGGAACAATGAACCACATGGGCACGGGCTCCCGTCCGGGCGCCAAGTTCATAAACTATGACTGTTGCTAGATCCTCAATTAACGGCGGATGAGCGCGCGCAAAAGCGTCCCACCCAGTATCACCAGCCTCCGTCAGGCGCGCAATATTCCGCCGTGTCATTTCCTGCATCTGGTTATGAACACCGCACGCCAGACCCGCGTTACCAATCTCTGCAAAAGCTAATTCCAGATCATCTTCCATAATCCGAGGAAAACGAACTGGGGCGGCCTCAAAGGTCGAAAACTTAAACGCCGCAGCACCCGCCTCGATCAAACCCGAAATTTCGGCTATACCATCATCTTCCCCGATCGTTGCGTGCAGTGCCACATCGATATGGCAATCGCTCTTAACTTCTTCCGCCTTGCGCTCAAACTCTCCGCGGGTCGAAATTGCCTTCGGATCGTCATAGGGCATGTCGACCATGACCGTGACACCACCAGCTGCAGCCGCTCGTGAAGCGCGGCCTAGCCCTTCCTGGTTCAGCTGGCTGGCTGCATGGGTCTGGCCATCAACAACCCCTGGAATAATCCAACAGCCACGACAGTCCTGTGTTTCATCTGCAGCGGGAGGTGCACCCTCGCCTATGACTTCAATAGTCTCACCACTGACCACAATGTAACCATCTGCAATGACACGCTCTGGCGTTACGATATCACCCTGGATAACCAGATCTGCTTTGCTCATATACATGCCTCCTGCGCCTTCGATGAATTGTTTTATATTCTTAGACCTACTTTAGATCTAGGACATCGGGCGACAAACAAACTCACACCCAACACGATCCTCCAGGAGAATATCGCGCACGCGTTAACAAGTTGTCAGATAGAGTTCGAAGCAAATTAGACACTGTGACAAAAAAGTCTGCCCTTTCGCTGCTTTTATTTCAAACGCGGCTGTTAATCGGCCACCTCAAAGCGTGAATTTATCCACCGTGCGCCGTAAAACCTGTCAAAGGACTTTTATTTTTTGTAAAAACACCCCTTACAATTTGATGACGAGCGTCAGGCATCGTGCAAATTTCGGTTGGGTCTTTGTAGTGCCGGTCGGCAGTGGGGTGCACGAGATGCATATATTGTCATGAATAAACCAGTCTATCTCGACTACAACCAAACTGCACTGGATACGCAGTACAACGCACGCGCCGCCGTACCGGCCTTTGATGCATTCGTGAAACGTTGGCTGGCGGACAGCAAGCAGCCATCAAGTGAGCTTTCTTGCACACTCGACGTGCCGTACGGTGAGAGCGATGTCGAAATATTGGACATATTCCATCCGGCACACAGCGGCCCGGCACCCGTTCTCATGTTTTTTCACGGCGGCTATTGGCGGGCTGGCGACAAATCCTGGTTTCACTTCCTAGCACGGCCCTTCGTCGAACGTGGAGCAATGTTTGTTATCCCAAAATACGGCCTGGCACCCCGCCACAATATGGATGAGCTAGTCAAGCAGTGCCGCCGCGCTGTTGCCTGGACCCATCGCCATGCTAGCGAATATGGGGGAGACAGCACGCGCCTATTCATCTCCGGTCATTCAGCCGGCGGACATATCACCGGTATGATGTTGGCAACAGACTGGGCCGCACACGGGGGTATGCCTGCGGACACCGTAAAAGGAATTACAGGAATTAGCGGCCTCTACGACCTGGAGCCGATCCGTCTCTCCCACGTCAACGAGCCACTTCAACTCACCAAAGCGAGTGCCGAACGGAACAGTCCTGTGAGACAGACACTATCGATCACCCCGCCTGCGACCCTCCTTGCCTATGGTGCCTTAGAGAGTAACGAGTATGCTCGTCAGGCTTCTGCTTACGCTGCAGCTCTCCAAATTGCCGGCGGTGCGCCCGACTCAATGGGAATCCATGGTCATCATCACTTCTCTGTCCTGGACGCCTTCGCCAATCCGGAGCACAATTTTGGTTGCGCCGTCCTCAAACAAATCGGCTTAGCCTAGTCGCGAAGCGAGAGCCGCCAAACTAATGCGCCGTTGATCTCTTGAATTTTGACATCGATAAAAGCGCGGTGGGAACCAATCGCTCCCCGCCAAAGCTCCGTCCAGCAAGACAACATCGTCGCGCGGTCCTCATCGGCCATCCCGCGGACGATCCGAAGGCCCTCCTGTCGGAGCGTCGCGGAACGCCGACTATCGCCGACAGAGAGCGTCACCTGATCGCCCATGCCCCGCAAAACAATCGCCAGGAACTGGGCCGCATCAGCAACATCACCATCGATACAACCGAGTTTGTCAGCCATATGCTTAAACTGCTGCAATCCAGTAAGACGCGCCACTCGTTTGCCCAACTCAAGCGTTCGCGCTCGCCCAATTACACCCGTGAGCTCACGAATGCCATTCCGGCAAAACTCCACCGAATAATTCCGTGCGGCCTTTGATAGGCGTTCCTCATTCCAGTGTTCGAGTGGCGGACTTGGCTGTAAGGTCGGATCAAACGGCGGCGGCAGTTCATCAGGGGAAAACTGAAGGCGCTCTTCCTCGCATAAGTCGTGGTTGTACTCTTTGAAATAACCACAGAAGCCAAATTGGCCGGTAAGGTCCTCTGAAACACACACAAAGCCGAGACGATTATTCTTCAGCGAGACCCCATTTTGCGCGTACCAGCCGCGCAGAAACCCACGGCTTGCTTCAACCGGAATCCCACAAACAGCCGGTCCATCGTACATCCATCGCGGATAGCGAAACCGCACCCACGACTTAGTGTCCGATTCCGCCATAAATTCGACCCGGACCCCACCAACACCGTTAGAAAGTACGTGATATTTGGCACAGGCAACCGCATGCGGTAAATCCTCCAATCCGAGTTTATTAAAACTTGAGAGAAATTTATCCTCGTGTTGTTGGCGAAAAATTCGAAAAGTCCATTCGCCAACCACATCTTTGCCTTCCTCGACAGCCACCATGAGCTGTAGTCCTAAAAAGAATTGATGATGGAGATGAGCCTGGACTTCTAACGGTGCCGTATTGTTCATCATAACATTAAATCCCCTCGGCGCATTAGTCGGCCCGCGATTTAATTTTTTTAAACGAAATATAATTCCATAAAACACACGCAATCCAGTTCTATTGGCTTCCGGATCGTTTGATCTTTCGTTTAATTCCGGAAACCATCACCCCTTTGTCACAAAACCCAGCCCGATGGTTGCAACTGCTTGTTTAAAAACAAGGAACAAAATCCATCGCTCAAAAAGGGTCTAAAGTTTGAATTGGGTTCGGATTAACTCAATCAGATTCCAATCAAAATCTATGTTCTATCCTTTGAATTGCGTTTCCGTAAGAAGGCACCATATTACTTGTCGCCTTCGACTATCATTCAATCGAACGAAAAAATACACAATGAGCCTCACATGAATTTCCCCGACCCAGTAGATGGCCGCGCCGTTTGGAAAGCAGCAGATTTGGCTGCGGATCAAAAATGGACACACACGCTCGATAAGTTCGAATGCCACGAAATCGCCGAAGCGACTAAATCTATTGAATCGGCCAACCAACTACCAAACACCATTGATCGCGCCGATTTTCCATTACCACGGCTTTCAGCGACCCTTGACCACCTGAAAGAAGAACTGCACACAGGCCGCGGCTGCGTCCTTATCCGAGGCTTACCGGTTAACGATTACGAAGATATGAGCATGCAGATCGCCTACTGGGGAATTGCCACCCACTTCGGCAAGCCAATCTCGCAAAATTCAAAGGGGCAACACTTGGCCGCTGTCACCGACCACGGCAATGATATCAGCCGCGGCAATACACGCGGATATACAACCAACGCAGCACTTCATCCGCATAGTGATATGTGTCAAATGACAGGCTTGCTCTGTGTACGGCCCGCCGCACAAGGTGGTGAAAGCCAAGTTGCAAGTTCATTAGCTATTTATAATCTTATCCGGGAGACAAAGCCGGAGTATCTTGAAACTCTATTCCGAGGGTTCCATCATGACTTGCGCGGCGAAGGCCCGAAGGCCTCCATCGACGAAGTCACCAATCATCGAGTGCCGGTCTTCAGCGAATGCGACGGCTGGCTATCTTGCGGTTTCAATCCAAAGATTTGTATTAATGGAGAGAAAAAACGCGGCACACCTGCCTCGACTAAAGAAGTCGAGGCGCTAGAATATGTTAGCGAAGTCGCATCCCGTCCAGATCTCTCCTACCAATTAATCCTACAAGCAGGCGATATTCAATTCGTAAATAATCACACTGTTCTGCATTCGCGCAGTGACTTCTCAGACTCTAAAAACCCAGAAAAACGCCGAAAGCTCATCCGGCTATGGCTTAACCCCCATCTACAGCGGCCACTACACCCAGAGTTTGCCGACCGATATAACACAGGGCCAAACGGAGGTGTCGCCATCGGAAATGCGGCACAATATGTTTTTTGAAGTATGCAAATTAAACATTAATAAAATTTTACTTATAACATTTACTCAGGGGACAAATCATTTAATGGTAAAATTAAATTCTAGGATTTTAAATTATGTCAATCAAAAAACTTTAAAACTACCTAGATTCAGGCAAAAGACACAATTGATTAACCTATATCAGAAAATGTCACCCTAAACTAATTATAAATGGGCGTAAATTTTTGAAACAATTTTCCGACCCACAATTGTTTCCCGCAATAATAACAAAACGTCACCCACATCCGGGTATAACACTTCCCAAAAAAAATGACCAAATTTATCTCTAAAATCACCTAATGATGCGAATACATCAGTATCAATCGCCTCTCCTTCTATAGCAGAATTATAAAACTCTACTTGTCTGCGTGCAATATTTTCATCTGACATTAATGAAATAATTTGTGTTGCTCGCACAAGTTTCGTTATCTCTCCAATTTCGTTATGTCGCTCAACCTTTTGTGTCAGATCAGAAGCGTCAATGGCTCTATTAACCAATTCTGTATTCACGTTTGAAGAAATAAACGGTGCATCTTTTATAAATTCTTTACTTCTATAACCTTTATAGTTCCACAGGCAAGAATTAGTATTTGAATGTGATATATCGATAAATTCACTAGCAGATATCTTAACAAGATTATCTTTATCATCATTCAAGATATTTTGAACAATACCAATATTACAATAGAAAATTGAGGCCATTAAATTAATAGCCTCACTTGCGCGAATTGAACCGTAATGTGATTTTATTGCATCAAGTATGCTGACACCAACAAGTGCTGTAGATAACGCATGTCCCAAAGTGAAGTAAACACTATTTGATTTTGTAAATTGTGTGAATGATATTTGCGCCATTTTTCGTAATTTTGCCAACGTCTCTGGATGATCAATATCACCTAAAAATAAATCTGATATATGGCGATCAAACTCTTGAAAGGCTAACTTTGTAAAATTAATCATTCTGCATGAACTTTCTACTAATCTGGACACTCAGCTGTCTCATCAATTCAATGACGGGTGGGCTAATCAGTTCCGGCTCAACGCTAAAAAACTCGAGAATGTATAAAATTTCTTCTCCATTTTTTATAGGAAAAGAAAATGCACCCCGTACACCCACATCTCGGGCTAAATTGGCACGCGGAAAGTTATCATCT
>PBOZ01000019.1 GCA_002724555.1 Rickettsiales bacterium | reverse complement strand
GGTTTCCCGACTGGGTCACCCGCTATGCAACAATGTCGCTTCTAGCATGTGAGGCTCTTTAGCAGTAAACGGCTGCAAGCGGCCACAAATCCCGTGATGCTCTATTACTCTATTCAGCGGATCAATATAAGACAAGTAGCGATCGTTACTAAAAAAGCAGAGCATCCCATGTTGGAATGCCCTGCTTTTGATGGCTTGCTCGACCTGCGTCTAGTTTCGTAATGGATTCGCAGGATAACGCGAAGATGCAGGGGTTGTGATTGTACGATACGTAGCAGGCTGCACTGTGATAGATCGTGGTGGGCTCTGTGATCGAATTGTATTCGCCTCGATTGTTACAGGTGCCGACAAAACGCTTGCGCTACGCAAGTGTGCTGGCGTGTAACCCGGTATGTAATGCTGGCGTATAGCCGATTCGTCCACTTCAGGAGTAGCGGGTAGCTCCTCGACGGGAGTTGGAGAGCTGACTTCGCCTTGATAAATAACTCCACCATGTGGTGTTCCACAACCGCAGCCGCCCATAATCGTGCCATGGTGGAAACGTTCTGAAATAAACAAGCGAGAGCCTAATGGGTGCGGCCGTCTTACACCCCAGCAAGGGAATACTGCTTGAAGTGTATCTTTGATCCCCTGGGCGATGGTAGGGATTAGTGGTTGGCAGCAATTACCGCCGAGAACTTCATTACCCGTCAATACTTCAGGAGAAACGGTTTCTCCCGAGTTTGCCGAGCTAAGCGCGGGAAAATTTCTAGCGACACGCGGCGCATAGTATCCGGGTGATGTTGGTGCAAATTGTGCCTGAACACTTTCTACCGCAAATAAACTGATCAAACCCACGGCGCACATTGCTACAAAACGTTTCATGACAACCCCCCTAATTTGTGCCATCTCTGTACATTTCGCGTAGCGCTTGTACAGATAATTATCTTCCTGTGCTAATATCATCGGTACAGCAGCAACCATAGCATCAGAACAATCCGCATAACCGGCAAAGTTTTTCAAAGGTCTAAGCCATGATATATCTGCGACAAGCATTCCTCGCTATTCCATACAGATTTAATGCTCGCATTACTGTTTTTATGATTTTCTTGGCGTTAACGACCAGCATCGGACTTGCCGAGAAGAAGTTGCCCGTGGTTTACAAGACGGATTTTGAAAACGGTGCAACGGAATGGTCTCCAACGGATGACGCTGCATGGAAATTACGCAAGACGGAAAAAGGTTTCGTTTATAGTCAATTCGTAAAGCGTTCCAAATACGAACCACCGCATCGCAGTCCCTATAATATCTCTCTCCTCAACACTCCAGTGGTGGGCTCATTCCAATTGGATGTAGATGTTCTGAGCACGCACGAGGACTATGGACACAGAGACTGTTGTCTATTCTTTGGTTATCAAAACCCGGCCAACTTTTATTACGTTCACCTCGGCAAGAAAACGGATGATCACGCGAATCAGATCTTCATCGTGAAAGACGCTCCACGTATAAAGATTTCCACTAAGACCACGGATGGTACCAACTGGGACTCCAAGTGGCACCACGTCCGTATTATTCGTAACGCAGAAACCGGGCAAATCCGGGTCTACTTTGACGATATGAAGACGCCAATCATGGAGGCTGTAAATAGAACCTTCAAACACGGAAAGATTGGGTTAGGCTCGTTTGACGACACAGGAGATTGGGATAACCTGATCTTGCGAGGAGAGCTGTACGATGCAACGGACTAGCGCCGAACACTAATATCCAAATCCCGCTCGCAACATAAAAGTGCTGCCTGGGGAGAAATTCTCTGATGGCGTTCGACGGAAGATCACCTCCCTGTCGAATACGATACCAACTTCAAGGAAGCCATTTCGATTACCGGCGCGTAATTGTTCTGCCATACCAAATTCGAACCCAACGTTTATACGCAGATCATTGATATCGATCTGGTCACTGAACCCAGCGTCCCGTTTTATGGTCCAGCTCCCACCACCATATTCTCCTGATGCATACCACCACACATCCATTGTTTGTAGCGAACCGAAATACTGGGATATCTTTGGCCTTGGAAAATACAGATCCAATCGGGTCATGTCATTAGGTGTCAAGGTCACACCGGCAGCAGGTAACATCTTCGTACTCATCCGGTCCAAATATTCAACACCTAACTTTATTTTCGTATCGTCTGAAAGTCGGACGGCAAAGATTCCATGTCCAGTCAGTCGGAGACTGTCTGACGTCAAAGTTTGGAAGTCGGTGTAAACACCGACTGTTAAACCAGCGTCAACCGAAAACCTGGCGGTTGGATCCGTGTACCACCGTGTGGCCAACGCTCCAGAGTATGCGTTTCCCGGTAAATCGGGAATATTCTCCGGACCACTCCATAACTGCAATCCGAAGGTGGGCGCAACAAGAAGGGGTCTTTCTGTTTGAAGGAAGTTCGGAAACGAAAACATTACTGAAGTTTCCAGTTCGCCCATGTCAATATCTTTGCCCGAACCTCCGTTTATCCAGCCGTATTGAATACGCGGAGATTCGGCAAACCGAAGCAGATCGGTAGCTTGAGTGCGAGTACGATCAAAAATGCTATCTTGATTCCCATTGTCGTTCGTACCGGAATATGCCTCTCCGAACCAAGGGCGATTAGGTGGGGCACCTAAGCCGCTACCTGCTGCATCAAATGATGGCGTTCCTGGTGCATCCGACGAGTTCTCATAGGGATCGAATTGTGGCGAGCCTAAAGATGACTCGTCATCGGCGGTCTGCGCACGCGTGACCGCAGCAAAGCAGGCCATTCCGACCAGCAGCAACGCCGTTGAAATAGTGCGGTTCTCAATCAAAAGGGGACACCTAAACTAAATGTTGATAAAGCTAAATACTTAACAACTGGTGTCCGCGTCAAGAGAGATCTAGTGGCATCTTTTATTCGGAAGATATCACTTGCCAAGAAGCCACTGTGCCTGTGCTGAGGAGCTCTTCGAGATCCGCGTCTTAACTAACAATGGTTTATTCCGCGCAACACGGTTTAAACCAAAGGTGAGGACATGATCTCCGTTTTCAAAGACGACCGATTGGAGGTTTTCAGATGCAATTGGCTTACCATCAATCCATACGTCTATTCCTTCCAGACCGTTCGTGACAATTCCGATACTCCCACTATTACTTACGCGCAAGGTTGTCTGTAAAAAACTCATGTCATCCACACCTTGTCGCAGCTTGAAAATAGGAAGTTCGTTCAATTCGATTTCGCCGTTAACCTTCGTATAAGCCGGTTCCCATTGCAGGTCAGCGTGGCCGATCGCTATTGTATTAAAGCTACTACGAGCGACGACGAAATGCGCCTTTGGCGTAAATTCGAGTACACGATATGTACGTGCTATAGATTCTCTTGAAACCTCGAAATCTCCGACTTTTCCAAGAGCGGATAGAAAACTGATGAGGTCAGCGATTTCCTGTTTCGTGAGGTCGTCCACTAAACCATCTGGCATCAAGCTACGACCTTCTTTCTCTAACTCGATGTCGTCAACTGCAATCTGCTCCAACTCATCTTTTGCGTTTCGCAATACCAGTATGCCACCAGCGCGACGCACTTGAATACCTGTGTGTACCTGCCCATCAGCGTCGATTATTTGAATCGAATGGAAATTCTCTTTAACCTTGTCATTCGGTGCTAATAGCGATGCAACTAAATAGTCAACCTGCGCGCTGGCACCTAGGCTTACCAGATCCGGACCGACCTTTCCGCCTGCACCACCGATTGCATGGCATTTCATGCATTGCAATGTTTTCCGGCGGAATACGCTTTCACCAGCAACAGGATCTCCACCCTTAGCAGCCTCAACGAGCAAGCTGACCGTTTCCGGATTGAACTTCCAGGAATTTTCTGTAAGTTTTCCTGCACTACGAATCGTCGCAATAAGTGAATCTAATCCTAGATTTGAATCCTGCACCACTCGGATAATGCGACGCGCTACATCTGCAGGTATCGTTGATTCGCGCATCCTTTCTTCAAGGATCTCCGGACCTTTTTTTCGTCCAATGATTGGCTCAATTAACGATGCTATTTCATTCGGATTTAAGTCCTGATTAAACGCATGAATCGCAATATTTATTGCCGTGTTTAATGCGGGTCCGGCAAGTGCCTGCACACTTGCAATTTGCACTGGAACTGTAGAAGTGTTGGTGTTGCTTGCGATTAGCGAAATAGTTTGGATCGATTCCTCATCTCCATAACGCCCGAGTGAGTAAATTGCGGCGACACGGTGTGCTTCGTTGCCCTCGGAATCGTTCGCAAGCTCACTAATTGCATCTCTCAGCCCAATCACCTTCCATGCACCGGCCGCGACAACCGCCTGAGGAAAGTATTCCTTTTTACTGTCAACCATTATGGGAACTACAATCGAAGCGCTCTCGAAAGGAACAAGTTTACGCCGATCTGTTATCTCGATGGATGACTCGACCAATGCACGGATTTCAGGTGAGCTAATTCCACTATCGGTCTTCATAGCATATTTCAGGGCGGTTGATACTTCCTGCGCATTACCTTGCTCGAGTACAGCACGTATTGTGGAGATTTTGGCTCGTTCCGATAATTCCGCCGAGTTCAATAGGTTTAATAACACTTTAGCGGCATCTTTGGCTTGTACCGCTTCAAGCGCCGTTAGGAGGGCTGTCCCATTACCATCAAATGAATATTCACCTGAGAGAACTTTTGGCAACCAGACGTGGCTAAGGTCACGGAATGACTTCCAGATAGCAAAGTCCATAAACTGATCGACCTTAGATTCCAGAGCACCGGCCACCGACGCCACAGCCGCGAGATCCTTATCTTCGCCGAGTGCCCGCACTGCCTCCAATCGCACTCTCTCGTGGCCGTCGCGCACCGCTTGATTAATAAGTCGTCGGTATTGGTTAAGTTTCTCGCGGTTTTCCGAAATCACCCGCACTGCTCTGGCCCGTAAACGGTGGTCGTCGCTGTTAATGGCGGCTGAAACCACCTCATCATTTATCCGATCGATACATTGGAGCACGAACATAGCCTCCAATAGGCACTCCTCCTTACGTTCATTCGCAGAATCGGCAAGTTGTTTTTTTAACCATGAGTTCAGTCGTGATTCGACGTCCTCGGGATTGCGGTCTTTTAGAGCGAGTTTAGCATGCAATCGCAACCATTCCTCTGGAGCAAGTAAGAGATCGAAAAGCTCTGTTACCGACATCTTATTGACGTCATATCTGGGCGCTAACGGCCGCCCTTTGGCAGAGATACGCCAAATCCGTCCGTGTAAATGATCACGTCGTTCGTCGCGGAAATCGACTTCCCCGTGTTGGATAATTGGGTTGTACCAATCAGCAATATATATTGCACCATCTGGCCCCATTTTCACATCGATAGGACGGAATGCAACGTGTGTTGTCTTTATCAGCTCCTCTTCTTGTGTAGAAGCATAGCCACTACCGCTTTCGGTGACCACGAATCGGCAAACACGGTGCGCACGAAAGTCATTGGTGACCATACTACCTTGCCAAGATTCTGGAATATGCCTACCGCTAATAATTTCAAGGCCGCAATGTTTCGGACTTCCAGGGTTTAATCCTGAAACGCGACGAATCAGGCCGGGTTTGGTGACATATTCTGCGCCGGGAAAGACGTAATTAATTCCCTCTCCGTAAGCACCGTCCGTTGCGAAGTGTTGCCCCCAACGGTCGAAATGGTGACCCCAAGGATTCACGAAGCCTTCACAGAGAATATTGAGCTGCATGCTTTCCGGCCGGAACTGCCAAATACCACCTCCCCGTAGTCGCTTGACCCCGTACGGTGTTTCAACGTGGGAGTGAATGTATATCGACTGATTCATATAGAGAGCGCCGTCGTGTCCCCAGCGAAGCGTATGCAGAAGATGGTGTGTATCCTCTGTTCCAAAGCCAGATAACACTACATTCTGCCGATCCG
>PBOZ01000004.1 GCA_002724555.1 Rickettsiales bacterium | reverse complement strand
AAAGGGTACGTGAACTAACTGGGGAGTTAACAAAAGGTGAAACACTTCTGCGTAAGTTTAGTGAGTGGTTTGAGCCGGGTGACCAACTTGCAGCTCGTCGTCCACACTTAGCTAAACTTATCGGTTTGATGTCAAAAGTATCTATGACAGCTAAAGAAGCTATTGCTTCCATTCATAGTGCCGGCATGGTTATTTGGGACGGAGCAGGTTTTAGTAAAACGACCGACTTCAAACATATGCGTCCTATTGTTAAAGGGAAGGGTAAAGCGTATGACTTATTTAATAAGATTGCACGTTGGCAACAAGAGGAAGGTAACATGCAGGTTTGGCATCACGAAAAGAATTGGGAGGCAGATCCGCATGGTCGTTTCTTACGCCAGAAGTTTAATGAGCTTAGTAAGACAGATCAAACAGCTTTGTTGTCTGCGCTTGAAGGTATGTACCGGATGAAAGCTTATGAGACGGGTATGCAAACAAGGGCACGTGCCGAAGTGCGTCAAGCTTGGATTGCAGATGAGTTAATGGGGGCATTTAATAATGCCACTGATACTATGCACCCGCAAGAAGCTTTTGACTTGGCACGCGATGTTTGGAACTTAGCTATGATTCAAACACAAGAAGCTGGGCAGGTGTCAATGAATCAAATGCAACAAGCACAGCAATTACAAAGTCATTTGTTGGGTCGTCTCGCACCAAAAAGGGACGGCGGTGAAGCTGCGTTATCCAGAGCAGACAGACAAATGTTTGATTCCGTGATGGAAAGTGCTTATACTGCTGTAAATGCACATAAAGCTTTTGTTCAACAGAAACTTACCTCTCCCGGACACTTGAGTGAAATTAGGTATGGTAAGTATGCTTATAGGTTTACTAAAGGCGGCAAGACAGGCATGGTTGCAGGTCGAACAAAGAAGGAGGCAGAAGACGCAATGCTTCGTGCTACTAATGGAAAACCTGATACTTCTACTCTTGTCCAGGCACGAGAGAAAGATTTTGCAGAGATTAGTGATCGAGTAATGAGGATGGTTTCTGAACAAGATATCATTAATAAACAACAGCTCCAAGCTCATTTAGAAAACATTACAATAGACGGCGGTCCATCTAGTGGACTAACGGCACGGGACTTAGTGGGAGATCTTGACGCTTTCTTTGATGCAGGTCATCAGTTGAGAAAGGAACGATTGGCAAGAGATATTGCACTTCCTGGAATTAAACGTGGTTATGCACTAGGGCGTGAGCAGATGAACATGTGGCAGAACCAGTTGGATCACTTTAATGCTTCAACTAAAAACGCGGCAATGTCTATTATGAACGCACATGAAGCCGTGCATCTTAAAGACCCACACATTGTTGCTGATCCTGTCCATAAGAAGCAAGTGGAAACTATGCTGGAAAACTTTAGACGTCCTGACACTCTAGCAGGTACGAACATTGTTAAAGGTATCTTTACTTACTTCCTTGGGTGGAATATCAGCTCCCATGTACTGGAAGGAATGCAATCTATGTTTAGTATTACCCCTAACTTAACTGCCGCTGGTGCAGGAGTAGTTGGAGGAAATAAGCTAGTCGCAAATGCGGCAATGCAAATAGCTAAATACCATTTACCAAGGGGAGCAAAGGGTGCGGCACTTCGTATTGCTACATTAGGACAAAAGAAACTAAAGCCAGAGTCAGGAACGTACGGAGATGCAGAAGCAGACGCGGCAATGGCTTATTTCCACAAGATGCAGATGGTGGATAACCTTGGAGCGGCACAAGAGGTAGTGGACGGACAAACTACTATTGATGCACGTCAGTTAAATACACCGGAAGCTCTTACTCCTAAGAGGATTGCTTTGAACACTTTAAAGTTTCCTATTAGTGCTTTCCATGGCACAGGGGTACGATTGTATAAAGTCACAACTAACTTCAATGCGAGGTTAGCTTTGTTAGCTGGCTTTAACCATTACCGTGAACAGAAACTACAAGGACAGAAAAGGAAACTAACTAAAGCAGAGTTGCAGGAGGTTTACGATCAGACGGCTAAGTTTAACTTGTTAGTCAACTTCTCTGGAGGTAAAGCTACTCGCCCTGGAACCTTCTTTAGTGGACAAGGTGATGGAGGTAGAACAGCAGCACAAACACTTTATGCTTTACAGTCTTACACTGCAGGTATGACAGCTACCTATGGTAGATTTATGGAAGCTGCGTTTAAAGGCAAGGAGGCACGCCCTGACTTGACCCCGAGACAAAGAGCCGATCACC
The DNA here is from genome assembly GCA_002724555.1 of Rickettsiales bacterium. Classification (GTDB taxonomy): domain Bacteria; phylum Pseudomonadota; class Alphaproteobacteria; order UBA8366; family UBA8366; genus UBA6544. The sequence goes on along the minus strand of PBOZ01000004.1, from coordinate 31,579 downwards.
GTAAAGCCGCAATGCAGTTATTTACTACACAACTACTTGCTGCCGGTGCAGTGGGCTTACCGTTTGTTGGTCAGATGATCGCAATACTTGGTCAGCTAGGCTGGGATACAAAGAAGACATTACGTGAGGGAGTAGGCGGAGTCGCCCAAGCATTACTAGATGACGAGGAAAGAGCCAAGGTGGTCACTGACATGGCTATGTATGGTGTCATGAACGAGTTCTTACCCGTGGACATATCCTCACGTTTTGCGTTGGGAGGTGTGATGGGAGTATCTAACTACGAAGGAGCTACTGTTTGGGGTGCACTTGGTCCGGTAGGTAAGCTTGCTGAGGATATGGGAACTGCAGCTTCTGAGTTAGTCAAATCGGCTAAGGAACCTGATAGTCTTGGTGCTAAGTATGGAGGCTTACAAGGACGGGGACTGCGTGCGGTGCAGAATGTCGTGCCACAAAGTATGAAGAACTCGATAAAGTTAATTCGTAACCGAGGAAACATTGTGTCAGATTATAACACCTTATACTTAGAGGATCAGACTCTATGGGAGACAATAGGTAACGCTGCTGGTTTTGTGCCTAAGCGTGTGGCTCACGATAGACGTTACGATGCTCACTTACGGGCAGCTAAGAAGTCTGCAATGGATAGTGACCAGCAGTTCACTCGTCAGATCGGGGAACTTTATAAAGACGGCAAGATACCTGAAGTCCGTGCTTTGATCCGTGAGCGTGCAGCGCGAGAACCAGGTTATACCGTAGAGTCGGGAGCTTCAGCCATCGCACGCTATATAGAGAAGAACACGATTGGAAGGGACGTCCGGCTAGAATCTGATCGCAGAACTGCTGGAGAGATGAACGAATTAATGTCTTTACAACGTTATTTACCTGAAAGTTCTCGAGCTCGCAGATACCTGCAAAGAAAACGTGTTGAACGGCTTTTAGGTTTGCCTGGCCAGGGACAGTTACAGATGCGCGGAATGAACCAAGCTCTGATGGAGGACTTGATGGGGGACATGTACCCTCTATTGCAGTTGCCTCAGACTCAACGGCGAGTGCAGTCAGAGCTTCCAAATCCTTAATGTAATTATCCCAGTTTGTGTTTTTCATAATATTCTGGTGAACAATATACGTTCTGTTTAAGTTTTTGTGATTGTAGTTGTTTGATTTGATCTGTCTCTGTAAGGTGGGTCACAATCTCTACTAGCTCAGCGCGCGTAGCGTCAGAATACATATCCCTAAATAACTTTTTCTTAGATATATACCCTTGTGTTCGAACTAACATTAAGATCTTATTTGCTACAGAGGATTGCTCGTTACGTCCTGCACCTTCAAACACCACATCCAGTGTGGCTTCCACTTCTGCAATTAACTCTAGTGCACGCTCCAGGTTTTCAGTAGTAATAAGTAATTCATTACTCTTACCTAACTGGAGTAGCATTGCAAGTTTAAGTGCTTGGTCATGTTTTGAGTTGCTCCAGGACTGACGATAGTGTTTGGTCTCACGGATGGACTTCTTCTTATGGCTAGAGTACCATTCGTCAAACCACTTATGCGCGTCATCCGTCCAGCTAAAGGCGCCACACATTTTGGTGGAGATCTCTTTACCTCGATTGATGCAACGTATCCAGGCTTCTTCTTGGTCATTAGCAACAAATGGGTGAGCTACTGCTGTCTTACTTGGATGAGCAAACACCATGAATGCACGACGAGTGAAGCCACCTGAGATAATGTTCTGCTTGAACAATCCGTCAGTGGTAGAGGGTGTCATACCACCAATCAAGGGAAAGCATGGACCTTTTATAATATCATTACCCTTGTTCTTAGTTTTGACTTCATACTTACTACGTCCGTAAACAGTAGTGAAGAACTCGATCATCCCCACAGGGTCAATGCCGATAAAGTTCGACCACTCATCTGCAAAGATAACAGTAATATTATACTCTGTCATCTTCTTTGTATCAGGGTCGATAAATGATTTGCGTGCGGGAGAGTCATCCGCAGACAGTTCTTTTGCAAGTGCTTCTTTTGATATGCGGTCAGCGCATACCGGGATCTTACCCACTTCATCAATATAAGACAATGCGATATCCATAGCAGTGGATTTCTTTGTCCCAGGTTCCCCGACAAGGAGAACGTAGATGTTAGGATAAACCGTATATACTCCACCCCTGGGTAGCCAGAAGCGTCTCCCAGCACACGCCGAGAGCGCAACTAAGCCAGCCCATTTGTGGAAGATTTTTGGAACCTCGTTGCCCTTACAATGGAATAAGTAGTCGTCAAGAAAATCAGACATTCTCAGTTATTGAGGGCGTAGGGTTACTGGTTACGGTTAAGATAAACTAAGACAATCACCATAAAGATGAAGATGACTGCCCAGCCGACTAATGAGTCTAGGTAGCCCCAGTTCTCAGGTTGTGGATTTGTGTTACTAATTATTTTCATGTACTTGTTGGACTCTAGGTTGTAATGGAACTCCTCCTTCGGAGTATATTTCGAATTCAATGGTGGCTAATAAGCCGATAGGTCTTTCCTTCCAATAACGGTGGCGTTGCTCATCGGATAAACCAGAGCCGGCAGAGAATGTCTGTCCGGTTTCTGTTTCTAGGACAAGAGCGCCACAACGGTCTTTAGGTCGGGAAAATTGGTCGTATTCTTCTTTCACACCGACGATAGTAAACTCGTCAGATGCAAAGTCTTTACGTTTAATCATATAGTCCCAGCGGTTTTCTTTGTTGCCGCAACGGTCAAGGAAACCATAGGGAGCATCCTTTTGTCGGTAGATCATTCCTTNATACCCTTGACGTNTCCATCTGGTATAGTAATGTTCTGCTGAGGACTTGGATGATATAAGATGTGTTGGAACTACGTGTGGATAGACAGAAGAGAATTGGTTGAGTGCTTCTGCTCTATCAGACATGGGTAAGTCAACGACAAAGTCGAAGACATGGTACTCAATATCTATTGTAGCAGTGCTAGGTTCCTCTCTGTTCCACGATACTGCACTAGCTATACGCTGTAACGGCCAGCCGTGATGGTAGAGTTCTCCGTCCAAGATAATATCTTTGTCTTTTGGAAGTGCCTTCTCTAACCTCTCGGTAAGGTGACGTAGTATATTTGGTGCCCAGTATCTAGTTTCTTTTGTCGCACGTGAATGTGTCTGCCATTGACGGAAGTTGTATTCTTGTAAAGTAAAGATAGCCCTTACTCCGTTGAGCTTGGGTTGTATATAACAAGGATATTTGATACGATTTTTATGCGACTTGTATCTGTGGCATAACATCGGTTTCATCGTGAAGAGTATTTTCTATAGGTTCTAAGTGCAGTAAGATGTGTGTTACGTCTTGTCTCTAATGGACGTGTAACTTTCTTCTGTGGGTTGCGGGGAACGTGTAATAACATTTCCTCCAACCGCTCAGAGGCATCTCGTAAGCAGAACTTCAGGGTGTCTATGTATCCACATACATCGTCAATATCAACTTTGGCAGGGTCTAAGCCAAGTCGTTTTGCTACAGTATGTAGGTTTGGACTTATAGGTAGTTTCTCGTCATTCATAATTTTGATTTAATAGTCGGGTGAAATCTCTAGAATAGCCTTTAATGGCGCGAGGATTGATTCTAAGGGCTTTGAATTAATAGTGGCTAGGGTTACCCCTAAAATAATTTGAGGCTCTTAGAATTGAAATATGGCGATTGTTTCAATCTGCAAGAGTTGGACGGTAAACTTGAGGATCGTCCATGTAGATAGTTCCCACACTCATGTCGCCCCAGGAAGGTCCATATTCTCCTTCATAAGGTATAACCAGTGGGATACCAGCAATGGTGATCTCGTTGTGCATCCATTCTTTTAGTTTCTTAACTGCCCAATCGGTCTTGTCAATCGGGAACTGTCCGCAGACTGCATCATGGACTTGGTGAAGCGGTTGAACGATTAGGTTTCCGTGCTCGTCCCTGTTGCTTTCATCAGACCAAATCCTACCCAGTCCGAGATTTGTTGAGTAAGCTGTATTAGCTTGCGGTTCATGACTAAGCGCGGCATTAATAACACTGTTGTCGTTTCGACGACCAAAGAATCGTCGGGTGTGCCCGCTGGCACTTGATAACGCGCCACGATTGAGTAGTTCTCCTTTAACCCAACGTTGCCATAGTTTAACACCCATGTATCTCCCGTCCAGGTAGAGTCTTTTAAGGTTGTCACAGTCGCCCGCGGTGAGGAGGATCGGTTCAGAGTGGAGCTTATAGCTGTCCTGTAAGATTTGATTTGACATCTGAATTTTACCGAGTCCGTAATTTCCTCCATGTTGGACACGTTTGGAAGCAAAGTAAAGCCACCCGTCTTTTTCGACGTGTTTAGTAGCTGCCGTTTTAATCGCCTCTCTTGTCCAATGTGCCAAGTTGTTTCCATGTTGTTCAATTTCTTTTTCTAGTTTATAAGGTTCGCGTTGGAGCATATACATTAATGCTATCGCCTGTGCTGGTTTAATACCAAAACTATAATCTTCGATCATGGTTGTATCACCGAGGTTTGTACAATGACACGCGACTGTCCAACCATCAGCTCCCTCAAGGTCAACTTGAAAGAAATAATGACCATCATCCGCACGACAAAGGTGTCGAAGATCTTTGGTAACTGTTTGCAGGTTCATCCCTGTTCCCGTAGGAGCTTGGGACGATGACAGCCGTCCAGTGGTTGTGCCTACTGCATTGTAGGAACAGCGCACTCTACCGTCTGCATCTGTCTTGATGTCACTTTGTTCCTTGAGCTTCTTGACTTTCCTATACCATAGTAGGTCGGCGATGATCTTATCACCAGGGAACTTCTTGAGAAGTTTAAGGAGTGAGAGTTTGTCAGCGGTGCGCTTGTTAGTCTTGCGCCCGCCCTCTATTTTATATTGAGTGGGGAAACCACATTTGTTGTAAAGAAAGTTACATACCTGAATGGCAGAGTTGGGATTGAACTCATTGTTCTTTGCTTCGACCCGGAGACGGGTAAGAGACTCAGAGAGTTTAACTCCATACATATCTGACATTTCCTTCGCGGCGTCTCGATCCCACCTAATGCCACGTATCTGAGCATAGGTCAGGATAGGTAATAAACGACAGTTGAACTCATAATGTGCCTGTTGTTCGGGAGTGAACGCCTTCATTTGTGCCTCATGGATCGCTAAGGTGATAGCGGCATCCTTACCACAATAACGAAGGAAAGTGTCGTGGTCATCTGTCTTACGCTCGAACTTCCAGTAGGGTTCTTTCGTCCAGAGGGACGCTTGAAAGCCTAGTGATTTAGGAAACTCAGGGTAGTGTTCCCAGCCGGATAACATAGTATCATGTGAATGGTTCCGGACAAGGAATCCAAAGACCCAGTAGAGAACGAACACGTCATACGAACCGTTCTGGAATAGCTTGGGAATGGTGTGGTCATAGCATAACTTACTCAAAGCATTCATGACTAACCGTTCTTCGTATTCACTGTAACGACCAAAGGATACAACAAACGCTTCGTCTGATTTGGTAGAGATAGCAAGACAAGGAACACATGAATCCTTACGGTAGCGTATCTTCTCCTTGGTAATGGGATCGGTGCGAGTGGATATAGTCTGTGCTACAATACCTCCCTCAATATCTATTGACGTTAGTGTGCCAGGTTGTATCGCTTCTATCTTATCAATCACTGCAAAGGGAGATAAGTCTATATCAATCCTTGGAGGAGTGTGGTCGAGGTCTGGCTCGTCTCCCTCTTGCCTAGCTCGACGTAAATCAAACTGAAAGAGTGGGAGTAAGTCATACTGACGAAGAACCTTAGCAGGGTGGTAGGTTGCCATGCACTTGAAACCAAAGAAGGGTGACTCAGGTTTATCACACATAAACACGCTACCACGATAGTTAGCAACGCTATGCTTAAACCGCGCCTGCACTAGCGGGTGAACCGTAACAGGATCAAGTGCAGCTTTAAGCGGAGCTTCACCCAGGAGCACCACGATGTGTGGTTTGAACTCACGAAGTGCATCAGCTAATACAGCAAGTCCTCCTTGAATCTCTGACGAATTCCAGCTTACACGGGATAGATTATTATTCTGTGGGCGGAAGAGCATTACGTTACCCAGGTAACAAGCTCTACGTGCAATGCCTACAGCCTGCATACTTCCCTCCAGCATCCTACCTGCCTGACCCATAAAGGGTTGTTGGGCATTGACTTCGTCAAACCCAGGAGAATCACCAATGAAGGCAATTCGGTAGGGAGCTTTTATAGTAGGGAACTCATTTGGAACTAATTTAGAAGTAGGGTCACTCATACAAACTTACAGTTGCCACGGAACAGAGTCTCGTAATAAGCTTTGATGTCCATGATGCCCTTGTTGTAGTGCTTCTCATCAATCTCCACACTAACAGGATTCATTCCGCAGTTGATTGCCGCACGTGCCATACTAAATTCACCGCCAAATGGGTCATAGATCAGCTGACCAGGTATAGCAATCCTCTTTAATAACCACTGCCAAAGCTCAAAGGGTTTGGAGAATGGGTTGTTATACATCTTAGAATCTGCCTGACCATCACAGCTAAAGACTGAACTACCTCCTTGTTCTACAAGCATAGCGTCTGTATTACGGAACTTCACACATATTTCAAAGTCCTTGGTCGTGTTATAAGCCGCGGCGTTATTCTGACAGGGATGTAATTTATGCCATACTAGTGGCCACCGTTGCATCTTCCAACCTGCATCTTTGCCCCAGGTCAGGAGCTTCTCAAAGTGCATGGCGTCTGCCCATAGTAACATGAAGCCGGAAGGTTTAACTATCCGGCGAGCTTTAAAGATAAACTCCTTGAGTAGATCTAGGTTGTCAATTACCTTATGGGTATCTGCAACGTCTTTAATGTTATCCATCGTGTCCAGGTTAGCCATGTCAATACCGTAAGGAGGATCACTAACAATGTGATGGAAGGTGGCATCCTCTACAGACTCCATATGCTTCAAGCAGTCCCCGTGCACGAACATGGTAGACAAAGGAATCTCAGATGTCTCTGCACTCGGCTCTTTCACTTCTTCACTGGCTGAAACAGTAGTAGTTTTAGCATCAGCAAACGAGAATATGTCTCCACCTAACGCACCTGATTGTGAAGCTGCTGGCTTCGGAGTGGGTAAGGAGGATACAACTTTCTGTGCTCGTTGTTTGGTAGCATCATCCTCTCGACGTTTAAGGAGAATCTTGTATGCCGCAGAGATAGAAGTCGCAGCTAGAATTTCTTCGTCACCTGATTGAATGTAATCGTATACATGGAGTGCCATAGAGACTTGACCTGCGGCTACACCCATAAGGCGTCCTGTTTGTTCCTGTCCCCAAACCTTTGCACCTGTGGATTCAATGATGGCAACTTCCCTAGGGGATAGTGCGTCTTTAGAATCCTCATAGCACTTGAGCTTGTGTGCCTTGACAATAAGACGAACCTCTTCGTGCCATTGCATAGCCTTACGCATCTGGTTCTCTTCCAACTCTAACTCTGTTAGTTGAGAAGGAGTGAGTGTCTCACGATAGACAATAGCAATGTGTTTAAGTCCAAGGAGTTCATGAGAACGCATACGTCTTTCGCCGGCTACTAACTCATTGTCTTGGTTAAGTAAGATCGGAGAGATCAAACCTTGGTTGGAGATTGACGCCGCTAGGGACTGGATGTCACCTAGGTCTTTACGTCCACGGTCAGACACTTTTATTTTTTCAATCTCTATGATGTCTGCGCCATAGGGATAGACTACCTCTGAGTCAGGATAGTATCGGGTTTCTACTTTACTCATGTGTTTGTTCGGGTGTGGGTGGTTCGCCTAATACATCAGGCCATTTAGTTATGTGAATTACTTCGAACTCATTATCCTCTAATGCTTGTTCCATTGTCCCTACTTCGTCCAAGTCATAGGGCTGAGGAGTAAAGAGTCCTACTGTGACTACGTAGGTTCTATACCTTGTCTTTGCCATCAATCTGTATGAGTTTAGCTATCTCGTCCCAGTCAGCCTCAAAGACTGTGGGTAGATTGTGGTAGGATGTCTTGAGGTCAGCAACTGTATTATCTGACTTGCATCGTATCTTGTGGACTAACTTCTTGTTCTTGCCAGTGCCAACAGATTCAACAAAGCACTCCCATACATCAGAGAACATACCAGGGATAGTGGCACGTGCCTTGGAAGGTAGCAGGAGCATACGCTTAGTACCTCCATTAACTACGTCCTCGTGTTGCTCTTCATGACCAATAAGGATGAAGCGTTTACCATAAGACTTAGCTAAGGACACAATGTCAATCCATATTTTAATGAAAGGCTGCCAGTGCTGAATCTCCATACCTTTGTGACGTGGGACTTTATAGTCATGCTTGATCGCATCTATAATCATATCGGTCACAGCAGTGCAGGAGTCGAGGACAACAGTCTCTGTGTCAGGATCACCGAAAGCATCGGAGAGTAGTTCCATCATGCGGATATACCTACACTTGGACTTCAATCCACTTTGGGTTTGCCCGTCAGCACGAGTGAAGGGAATAGGTTTGCCGTCCTTGTCAATGCTACCTTCAACCACGTTAATGCGGTTATCAGCAGAGTCAAGGAGTGGAGTATCCCACTTAAACTTAATGCCCTTATCTCGGAGACCTCTCATGGCTCCACAAAGGTTATCATCACAGTCAATAATGTAAGGTTTAGGAAAATGTGCTGCGAGGGTGGTCTTTCCTGTCCCGTGAATCCCTTGAATTAACAGGGAGAATTTATTTGATACGTCGTAGTCGTCGGAGTTTCTAGCCATGGTTAGTCAAGTGGCGACCAGGTTACTGGCGCGTAGTTATCGGAGTTTAACATATAGTTTCTTTTGTCTGGTTGTAGCTGGCACACATCGAAGTAAGGACATACACCATACTTACCCATGCACCAAGCTGTGACTTTTGGAAAGTACCCTTCAAGCAGATTGTTAAGGAATCCGTCTGCGATACTTAATACATCTCTCTTCCACTCAGCTAAGTGAGCAGGAGAGTAAGGAAATTTCTGTCGTTCAAATGCAAAGCCGGTACCTGTTTTGGTTGGCTTGCGACATATGAGAGCGTTGAGGAACAGTCCCTCGCACGGTTCCATATGTTCTGAAAACAAACTGGTGACAGCATGGGTATACCCCATCATTTGCTGAGCAAGTGTAAAGTTCGAGAAGAACGTATTGCCGGCAATGCTAGTAGTCTTATGATCGAGAATCCAGGTCTTGCCACGGTGGTCTTTAATCACCATGTCTATCTTACCTGTCCACATGAAGTGGATGGTCTTGATGTAGGTATCCTTGGTTTGTTCTCCGTCCTCTACTATCTGATGCTCTGACCACGGGACACTAGCGTTAATGTCTTTGCTTCCCATTGGAACACGGAAAGGAATCTCCACACACGGCTTGCCATCAACAACGTGGATTTGAAAAGGTTCCTGTGCGATAGGATAGTTCTTAGCGTACTTATCTAATAGTTCACACGCTCTGTCAGCCGTGCGGTAATCAGAGAAGGCGGGAGGGTTAGCTGCGAAGTAATCGTAAATAGATTGATGAACTTCACCCTGGTCACCGCCAAGGTAGTATTTCTCTAAGCCCTCATGCACTGCGCCACCAAATATGAGTGCACTAGATGATGTGCGTTCTCTTCGGTGGACTAGGTAATATTCAGCAGAACGTGGACATGTATTCTGCTTTTCAGTGCTGGAGTTATCAAGACACAAGAGATAGTGTCCTTCGGTTTCCATCTTCTTTAGAAGACGGCGTTTTACTTTATTTGGGTCGGGAGGCATTGCTCCCACATTGCTTACGTCTAGGTTATTTAGGATATCAAACGACATAGTATGGTTAGGTTTAGTGGATCGAATGTTACATTATTATCATAAAGGAGGTCTGAAATGTGGGACACAAGGTTCCAGGTTCCATCCTCCGTGCCAAGTGCCTCTGCATCGTAAGACATAGAGGCTGTGAGGACAGGACGTTTGTCGTCCGGTCTCCAAACAAGAAGCAGGACATTAGGTTTAACCACCGAACAAGTCACTTGTCTTAAATGTCTTTTCTTTGGGTGACTTAATGCCCTTTATCTTGTTGGAAGTTTTCTTTGTTTCTGACCGTGCCTTAGCTGCATTGTTTCGCAGGGCACGCATACGTTCTATCAGAGCATCTTGGTCTGCTTCTGACTTATCATGGAACGGCTCAGTAAGGAGAGCGACTAAAGGGAGATCCTCTACGTCAGTCTGTAAATCGGATTCGTTTGATGGCTGTTGTGACATACTGTTCTTGAGTTAGTTGTTGTTCTTTGAATTCAGGGTCTTCCCTGAGGTGAGTGATAAGTGCGTTGAGGAGTGCGCCGACTACAGCTTGACGACAACCTTGTCTTGGTAGGTTTTCGACAAACATAAACTCAGCATCCTCTTTAGATATACGCACAGTGAGTGTGACATTATCTGTCTTAGAGTAAGGGTTGGGTATTGAAGTCATACTAATACAAAATAGTTTTTGCCTTCGGGTTGGAAGAACTCTATGTTCTCAAAAGGTTCTATCCACTCCTTTGGGACAGGATCGGTGAAGCGTACCTCGCCAGCAAGCACCTCAGCAGAGAGGAGAGTGGCAAAGGCAACGAAGATTGACTGCGGAGGAGTCTCGGTGAAATGGTGGAGAACGTCATCTCCTACACTACCTGACGTAACCGCATATTCGAGGTCAGAAAAGCTACCTCGGTGAGCTTTGGGACACAGAACAATGCGCGTGCCCGAAACGCAAATCTTTAATTTTGTCCAACCCTCTGACCAGAAACTGAAATCTAATTCTTTAACGTCCCACTTATAATGTAACCATCCTTTGACTGCCGCACGTAATTTATTACGAAGAGTGTCAGGGTTGTATTGCTCAACTGCAAAGGCTTGTGGTTCAGGATGGGACGACTGGTATTTTTTAAGAAAGGGAATAAACGGATCAAGTGCCTCAGGTTGATACCGGGCAGGAACATTAGCTGGAATAAATACGATAGGTTTTTCTTGTGACATAATAAAAGAATGGGGAGTGCCTAGGGGATGAAACCAAAGTCCCTAAGCACTCCCCGGGTGTAGGCATTGCTACCTACGTGTTACGTGGCGCGGTTAGGCGTCGACACTACTAAGGCGACGAACCTCATTAGACAGCATACCGGTTTTTGCACCGGAGTCGTCTGTGATTTCCCTGATAGACACTACAGCGTTCACCTCACGATTAAGGTAGTCACTATAGGTTGTATCGAACGCAGGGCGGTTCGTGCGGTTAGTCCCTAATACCGCGTCCATGAAGCGCGCGATGTTCTCGCGATAATCAAAACCACTAGGGTTTGGATCTGGTGCTTGCATCGGGTAGTACTGTTTCAACTTCCATCCAGCGTTCAGCACCCTATCGGAGTCGTGCGCTTGCACATCTTCAGTGGTTTCGAGTGTAACCACGAGGTTAAAGCGTCCAGGTTTTGCTTTGGACTCAGCCACTTCCATCTGAGCTACACGTGTAGTGTAGTTACCTGATGGTAAGAGTGGCATTGAGGTATCAACTGCGGTCATATCGACCTCACCTAGAGCTGCTAACGGATCAACTAAATCTGACATATCAATTATCTTCTATGTTTAAAGTGGACAGGAAGGTGGGTGAAGGGGCTGTGCGTCGAAGCCTTATGGCAGACGGTCATTTTTACCCCAAACACCCTGTAAGAACGGTGGGTGGTTAGCTTAACACTAACCTCACTCAGACTTCTTACCCTTCCCAAATTAATTAGTCAGCGATAGGAGCTGTGAACAACTGAGACTTAGCCTCGTTGCGCAGGACAGCGTCAAACGCCTTGATTGCCTGAGCAAGTGAGACACGGTCAAACGCACCATTCTCAGACTTATTAAGGACGATGCCCTTAGCCTTCATGGTGTTAACCAATGCGTCTGCATTAGTCTCGTTAACCTCTCCGCTGTCAGATACGACCTGCTTGAGAGCATTGTCTGCCTCATTGAGCCACTCCTGACCAATACGTCCGCCAGTTCCGGGAGTCGGAAGCCAGCTAATAGAAGACGCTACGTCCTGTGCAAGGTCTGCAAAAGAACCTTCACTGAAATCAGAATCAGGTCCGGTGACCCTCTTCCAGTATTCAGCTTCCTTCTCTGCGTACACGGTCTTGGCACTGTCGCCATCACCCTGTGTTTTGGTCGCCCTTTCGATTCCAGTCTCAGCCTCGACACGTGCGAGGAATTCACGACGGAACTGTGAGGAAGGACGACGGTAGCAATGCTCGTTGATAGCACCATCAAGAGCTGCACCTTCTTGTCCAGCATAACGGTCGAAACTTTCGACGCTACCTGGAACTGTTATGTTGAACTGCATCCCAAGGAGTTTCCAGGGGACGGTTTTAGTATCATCTGCCATATGTTTTGGTTTTTTAGATGTTGTTGTTTTAGTTTAGTTTGGTATCCACCCACTACCTAGCGAGTGAAATTGTTATGCACCGTATTCTACGATGTCGATATGTCTATCGAAGTTAATTCTTTTTGACGACTGGTTGTTATCTACCTGATGATTGTCCCAGTAAAACCGGAGCCATACACAACCTAATGGTTTAGGTGGCATACCTTTAAGGTTCTCCCAGTTCTCTTTGCCTTTACCGTAATGCTGTTTGTAGCTTGGGACTTGTAAGTGCCATTGAGTTTTATGAATGATTCTGCCAGCGTTATTTACTGTGCGTTTAGTAATAGGGAACTGCCATGTGTCATGAACGTGACCTTGACAAACAATATCTGCCTCGGAATATACTGCTCGACGGTTAGCTTGTATGACGTTCTTTGTTACCGGACCTCCACCGCCATAGCCGTGGTGATAATCAATAAGGTAACTAAATGTTTGTGTGCTTCTACCAAAGTTAAATTTAAGTTTGACGAAGCCTGTGATACCTCCACGTTGCACGGTGCTGTTTGGACAAGCCGCACGGAGAGCCTCAACAAACCGAGAAGTAATATCTGTCTCACATCTACGGGACACACTGGCTTCGTGATTACCTGTTCCAATCATTGCAAAGTTATCTGCATAGGGCGCAAAGTAATCCACGCCAGTATCAATGACCGCATCGAGATAATGTGTGACATTATGCTCTGGTCGGATACTGCTCTTCGAACTTCGTGGATCGTATTTACCTTGCATTAAACAGAATAGGTCTCCTAAGTCTAGGATAAGTGCTTTACGTTCTTTAGCTAACTCTAAGTGTTGCTTTTGTAATCTGCGGTTTGATTTAACATTATCCCAGTGTCGGTCGGAAGTAAGTAACACCCACTGTTCCCAGCCTTTTGTCCATTTACTTTCAATATCAACCTGGATAATATCATTATGTTCTTTTGCCCTGAAGGGTAGTTTGTCTGCCATTAGTCTTATAGTTAAGTTGACCTGTGCAGGAGTGGACATTTTTTAAAAATTGTGCCGGGAATTAGACCCGCCCGGCTCGGGCTTGTTTGTTTGTGTGTAGAAGTGGGTGTTCAATGCAGGAAGAACCTATCTCTAGTCACCCGGTTCGGAGCTCTCTTCCGACTCCTATTCCCACTTAGACTCACGAAGTTTTCTTTAAAGTTACTCCGAGTTCCTTACAGGCACCTTCTGCCAGTTCCTTACGATCCTCGGGTGTGAGTTCCTTAATCTCAATCTGGAAACCTGCGATTCCCATCTTGTCCTTATAGCCATCAGGACGATAGCCGAAGTATTTCACCATTGCCATGGTGCCAGTCATTTCTTTTTCTGCCATATTACTTGAACATCTCATCGAACATTTTACTGAACTCTGATTTTGTTTTTGGTTTTTTGTTTTTGGTTGTTTTCTTTGTGCGACGTTCCACCGTCGTAGATTTGGTGGGCTTAGCCACCATGGAAATCTTAGGAAGGTAACCTTGCGGTCTAACTTTACCTAAGAAATTGGTTAAATGAATCTGAATCAAACCTTTACGTTTGTAATCCTCGACTAAAGCATGGACTCCATCCGTAGCACGGATCAAGACTTCACCTAGATGAGGTTGTCCTTTTACTTGATCGACCTCCGGGTTAACCATGCGCCACTTATCTGCACGATACGCGGGCATAGCTATACCATATTCGTGGAATAAATTAACCAAGGATTGTTTAGACTTGGCATGAAATGGAGTAGGGTCTAAGCCCTTCCGTCTAGAGTAGCGCATGATATACTGTAAGCCAGATCTCTGGCGAGGCTATAATATAGCACATAATTCGTGTTTGTCAAATGGTTTAGATAAAAAAGTTTCAGGTGAATGAAGTTTTTTCTCTGCACCTCCTCATGTAGTGATGGCGTATTTATTATAAAAGGCACGTGCTAATGGGTCAGCTTTGATACATGTAGGCTTGAAGGATGACAGTCTCATGCCATCTGCACTCTCCATCCGGGACAAAGCGACGTATGCCTGACCAGGTGCGAAGCACTTACCTAAGTATATGTTAGCCATCTTGAGCGACATACCTTGAGACTTGTGTATAGTGATTGCCCATGCTAGACGCAAAGGGAACTGAGACCTGCGAGCTAGAACATCACGGGATACTGTGTCAGTTATCTCCCATGTATCATGTTGCATCTTCATTGCCGCACCTGTGTTATCCCACTTAACCCATATCTGTCTAGGGTCAAGGCGGACTACTGTACCCAGCGACCCATTACATAGTCCGTTACCTAAATTCTTGGTCAGCATTACACGAGCACCAACTTTAAGTGTTAGTTCAGCCGGCGTTATACAGTCACGTTGCAATGCTTTTAGTGGTGCGCCCTTACCTGTATCATTAGCGTTGTAAACATACTCATCTGAGTAAATGTCATTTAACATCTTCTTGTTGAACTGGTCAACCGCGTCGTTATGACTATGGAGTATTAGCTGATCGTCTAGGTTTTGTTCCAGCTTCTTACTACCACATGCTTCCAGGAACACCATATCTTCTTTGGTATGTAGTCCCTCTCTTACACGATGGAGTAGCTCGGCAAACTCCTTGTCCTTTTGTCTATGGATGGTAGTTAATACAATGACAACGGGAAGAAGGTAATCCCATAGAGAACTAGTGAATACATACTCATCCTTGACAGGAGGGAGCTGAAGAAAGTCTCCGAACATAATTAACTGGATGCCACCGAAAGGTTCATCGCTCTGTCTCACAGCACGACATATCTGATCTAGTTTTACGAAGTGATCGGCACCCATCATGGAGATTTCGTCTATGATCAGGTGCTTAGTTTGTTTGATAGTCTTACGTTGCGCCTCGCACCAACGAGACTTTAACACCTTTTCGACTAGCTCGTCTACAGTTTCCTTACCTAACCCCATACCCGACCACGAATGATAAGTGCGCCCGCCAATATTGACAGCCGCGATACCTGTAGTGGCAGTGAGTGCAGTGTTTGGGAGTTGTTTCTGTATCAGGTTGACAAGGAAAGACTTACCTGTTCCTCCTGGTCCAGTGATTAATATATGATGACCTTCTTTGATGAGGTCTAGTGCTTTTTGTTGATCTGGTGATAGATTAATTTCCATCGTATTGAGTTTTGTTTAATTTGTTTAAGCGAAATAAAAATAGTTTCCAAGCGGGAAAGAAAATCTCCTCCATGCACCTGACTACAGCTTCTTGTTGGTATGATTCAAGGAAGCCCACTCCTGACAGCAAGAGTGAAGCTTCCATTACCTCATGTCTAATGGTGATCAAAAGTGTCCGGTCATCCAGCCCACGTGCCACCTGGATACGTTTGAGATCATGATGATATTCACCATAAAGCTCATCGGTATCCAGGGGCATAGTGACTAGACGCACGCGACGACCCGCGATCGCGATTGTCTTAGGGAGCTTCATTACTCGGCAGGTAAACCGTTGTAGAATTCCCAGCTGTCCTTCTCGTCCTCTTTGACGGTGACCAGCCACCTATTGTTTCTGTATCCCTCCGCCGCTAACTGAGCATCCTCATAGAACTTATCGTAGAGTGCCTGTGTCCATTCTCGTCTAGGTATTTTACTATCCTTTAGTCTAAGGAGCGTGCGGGAATGATGGGAGTTGAAGTCAATGGTATTTTTTCTCATGTGTTTTACTTATAAAGGTGGGTGTTCATCCAGTCGGTTAATTGGTCTAGGACTTTTGTCTTACTGCCCTTAAAACCAAACTCTTGTTTGACAATAGAGTAAGCGGATTGTCTATTACCGCGGTTCATCCCTATTGTCTCTAGCTTCAACGCATGAAACAATGTAGTCACACGTATCGGGTGTTGTTTTAGTTCTTCTAATGTTCTCATTTTACATGTAGGTTAGGTTTAGTATAGCTATTGTTTGGTCTTTATGGTGAATCGACACATGCTGGTTCAATAGCTTACCAGTACGGTATCGACGTTTTAGAATTTTAGTAACTTTGGAGGCATTATCAATGTAGAAACGCATGATCTCTGCACCTCCATCCGCTTCGCGGACTATGAACAACGGCTTGCGTTTGAACCACCAACTCATGACAGTGCCTCCTCTTTAGTCCAGAGGGCAGATTCAAACCCATCCGTAGGACGACCTGCGTGATGCCACAAGGACAGTTGAAAATCATAAGTCCAATACAGTGATTTGTATCCTTGCTCAGCACACCAGTCACAGAGGTCAGCCCAGTCAGGGTGAGGCCAAGGGACTTCGGATGCAGGAATAAATTTATTATCTTCACTCATAACTTCTTGTCCTCCCGGATTAGTCTAATCTCCATCTCAGGACGTTGGAGCCAGGTTAGCTTCTTGCCATACACCTGTTCAAGGGATCTTACTATCACCTTGGGTGGTTCAGGTTTCTTGACTATTGGTCGCCGCATACCTGCCGGTTTTTTCTTGGCGATCAGTTTATTACCACGGTAGTAGCTTACCGTGCCGTCTTCGCTTGTTACTTTACGCATAATTATTTAGTGAGAGTTTCAATGGCTTTAAGTCTAGTGCAATAGGGCTTACCTTGTGCACGTTGCTGGACGTCCTCAATCTCTGAGGATTTCCAAATCGTGGGATGGTATAGCTGATCGTAGTGTATGTCAAACATATCCGTATACTCTTTCGGCAACGATTGTTTCCAGAGCTTCCGTAAGTAAGCGAACGACCGCTCTAACTCCATCCCGTGGATAGGGTCTGTCGCTTGCATTATTAGTTTCTGTGCCACTCTTAACTCAAGCATGAGCTTGTTTAAGTGATCGGCGGTTTCGACTACTTCTCGGTATGATACCTGGAAGTCGCCCTTATTGTCTTGTATCCATTTAGGCATGTGTATTATCTATGGTTAGGTTTGAAGTGATCATTAAAAAACTTTGTGTCGAAAGGATTGTATGTCATTACCTGAGTGGTTCGTGTCTTAGCAGGTGAAGAAGGAGTCTCTTTAGTCTCAGGGGAGATCAGGTCTGTGACCTTCACTTGGACTCCGTGTTGTTGGCGGTATTTGTTTTT
Organism: Rickettsiales bacterium; assembly: GCA_002724555.1. Taxonomy (GTDB): domain Bacteria; phylum Pseudomonadota; class Alphaproteobacteria; order UBA8366; family UBA8366; genus UBA6544. The sequence continues at coordinate 14,131 of PBOZ01000004.1, read as the reverse complement.
GTCTTTACTCATAATTGTTAGAAGGTTGGGGACGCTGACATAAGTCTAGATATGCCAGCGTCCCCCGCTGTTGTTGTTAGTTTTTCACAGCTCCTCCTTTCGTTTTGCGTTGATTATTTCACTCCTATCGTGTAGGGTGAATGTTCCTCGTTCCTGTCCATATCTCTCTCAAGATACCGGATGATGTTCACGATGTGATTAAGGCTATTTGAGGACGTATCAAATACCTTATGTTTAAATGGCACCCCATGGTGTAGGATGACATATGTTACTGTTGGTTTCTCTTCTTCACTCATTGTTTTGCTTTTGTTTTCTTAGCCATGTAGTGATTTCTCGTGCTATATCTGACCGACGACACCAATGTACATCAGCCGCTATCTTAGACAATAAGCGTGTTGCTTCGTCTAGAGCATCTTCGGTCTCTCGCGTTCTCCGAATTTGTTTAAGGTAATAGTCTCGCATCATGATAGGTGAGCATCCTCCTTTTTGTCATAGCTATCAGGATCTGGACCGGGATCAGGCACAGGGTCTCCGAAGATCTTATCCCACCCATCCGGGCTGGTTCCAGTCATGAGGAACTCACGATCACCGGGTGAGAGATCAGGAAACGCTTCCTGTATAGGTCTGCCATTCCTCCACGCAAACAATCCCTTTCCTGGGACTCGCACGGTGTGGTCTTTACCTGTCATTACGCATGGTCCGGTGAACACATAAAATTGTCCACCGTCGGAGGTATACTCCTCTTTGTATTTGCACTTGTCTAGATACATAAGTTTTAGTCTTGCCAGTTTTTGTGGTTCTCAGCATACTTGAGCTGCCAGTCGTCGCTATCACCGGGACGTTGGTTTAGAGCCATCTCGACTCGTATGCCACAGTATTTCTTAACTTCTTTCAAGGTGGGCATGTCTTGGAGAATCTCCTCCGGGGTCATGCATTCGACGACTTGGTCTCCTCCGCCACTATAGTTCTTCTCACAGAGGAGGTAAACTTTGTCGATGTAGAGTATATCTTCAACAGTGGCAGACCTTTGCCAGTTTTTATAATAGGCTCCGAGCGTGCCGGACTTTATTAGATGTTGTATGTTTAGCATTATTTTATTAGGTTTGCCCAAGAGGGATTGGACCTCTTGAGCGTGATTGGTTTTAGTCAACTGGATTACCCTCGTGATCGAAGACTTGTGCCTTGGTCACGGTTGTTTTACCATCAGGATTCTTTAAACAATCCCAAACCTGCTCCCGGTAGGCTGGAAGGTTCTTTACCATCTCCTGCTGTGAAGGGTGTTTTGCGAGTTCATTGACTGCTGCCGCCTGCGCGTCGCTGCCGCCGTCCTCAATTAATTGAGAGGAGAGCTTAGGACTAAAGTCAGAGATCTCGACTTGAAAGTTGCGATAGTCATCTGAGAGGTTCTCTAACAGGGCGATCAGCCTAGTTTCCAATTCGCTGTATGGTCTAGGCTCCGATGTTGGCACGGGTGTAGTGCTATGTGTGTTCTTGGTCATTTTACTATAGTGACAGGAATACGATCACGATGATGCTCAAGACTAGCCCGAAGACTAGAAACTCTACAACACCACCTAGGACGTATCGCCAGTCAGTTTTCTTTTTGGTCATGGTTTAATCAAGGAAGGAGAAGAAGTCTTTCCACTCCGCCTTAGTTTCTGGTTTTGCCTCAGGGTCTTTCCCCTCGGAGATCTGTTTATACATCCGGCGTATTTTACGGCGCTGAGCCATACGGTTTTTATACGCCTGCTGCTGTTTAGGAGAGTAGTATTTACCCTCACGCAGATAGTGGTCTATCCGCGAGTCCGTTAATACTTTGCCCGCGGGATTATCAATCCGCGGAGATCTTAGTGGTTTATGCATAATCTATTGTTTAGAAGTTGGTGATTACTGGCAAGTTGTCGCCTTAAGGCGAAGCAATATAGCATATATTTTGAGAATTGCAAATGGTTTAGAGAACTTTTTTTTCCTTACGCTCTCACCTCTTGAGGAAGTCTTGCTCTGATTACCTCACTCTTTGTTTCTTTTGTTTCGTATCCTGTCCATCGTTCGTCATTCCCCTTGCCCTCCCTACCTCCCCCTTTTCCTTATTTAGTATTATTTTTTTTTTATTATTAACATAATAATATAGCCTGAGTTAGAGTCATTGGCTGTGAGTATCATGCAAAGGGGAGAAAAACGTTTTTATTGCCTGTATATTCCTTATAGGCTGGGTGAACAATGACGATCAATGAATAGAGGAATCTGGAAATTATAGAAATTATCCTTACCGATTATCTAACCTCGTCAGCTCTACAGCTCTAGACTTGACAGCGCTCTAGACCGGGGCTACCTGACTTCGTCAGGCTAGAAGAGTTCCACACCCCCTACGCCCAAAGATTACGATAGGCTCGCAAGCTCGCGGGGATAGAGGAAGAAAGACTAGCGTCTTCAATATACTAGACCAACGTCTAGATCCACCTTCGCTCTGCTCAGGATGACAAAGCCCTCCGACCACCTTCGCCCGATTCAATAGACGAGCAAGCTCGTTAAAATTTTTTTAGATGGGCTCCGCACCTCCTTCGCCCATTTATCCAGACTCCCTCCGGTCGTTATACTTTTTAAAAGAAAAATCAAGACAGTTCAATTTCTTTCAGGAACTGACATGATTTTTTAGACTAGAGCCATGAAACCCTAGACTAGACGGCACAAAAAAGGCGAGCAGTTTAGCGACTTACTCAGGTCGTTTGTTATTTACTAGACGCCATGCCCTGCACCTTCTCAACGAAAGCTTCTACAGCCTCAGCCCCGCCCCAGACTGTGGACATCATAGCAACAATCTGTTCCGGCGAATTACCACCAGCAAGGAAACCCTGCACTGTTGTAACTCTATCAGACCAGACAGCCTTCTCAGCAACTCCGACTTTCTTAGGCTTTTTGCCCAGCCCGGAGAATACTAGAACTTGCTCATCCCAGCACTTCTGTGCCTGCTCTAGACTGAACAGGTATTCACATTCGCCAGCATCAACAGACTTCTGCCACTCCTCAGACCGGAGACTATGCCCGGACTCCTCAACCCACGCAGACTTTGCCTCTTTCACCACACTAGAAGCATCTTTGATATTAATCTCTTCAGATTTCAATACTTCTGTCAGGCTCATATCATACCGCAACGGACAGATATACTCCGCATGATAGATGACAAACCTCTCAGCCGCAGGATGCTGATATTCATTATTCACTGCACTAGCGCATAAAGCCGCTTCCAGCTTGTCTGCATCTAGATCACTATTCTGCTGGGCTAACTCCAACAGACCGTCAAACTTAGCAGGGGGAGCATCTACACCGAGCAGATACCCTCTTACTTTTTTGTTTATTTTCATTACACCATTACAGGGGGAAAATACTAAATTTTGCCAAAAAAATTTTTTCGCTCCCTCATACATTTAAGGACGTGCATACTCACCCAGCCCGGAACTACGCAAAAAAATTTCTTTTTTAGGCTCAAAGACTCACCCACACACCAACCGTCTTACCCACTAGTCACCACACTGCACGCCCTAGCCGAACTGCTTCCGCCCGTTGGAACCTGCCACCCCACCACATGACCCCCCCACCCCCCGCGAAAACTAGCGAAATCCGGGGGATTTCGGATGAAAAAAAGGGATACCTTCCCACGCCGAACTGGGGAAACTAACATAGTTCACTATACGAAAATTTTCCTCAAAACATCGGGAACGTAAGATCAACCGGGTCTAGTAAGCCTCAGTGGGTGAGGAGGTGTGAAATATGAGCGCGCACTGAAAAGTAGATTTCATCATAGTTTCATCTTGACAAAGGCTGGTTTGCTATTATATTGTTGCACCGAAAAATTCTACAGATTATGAACGAGTATAACGACGCGAACCCTATGCCGGCAGAGGTGAAAGCCCTAGCTGGCTCGACTAAAAAATGAGCGGTGGGTTAATAGAACAGATGGCAGCAGACGCGAAGAAATTACGTATTCGTGGTAAGCAGACGTCTGAAATGGCAGAGGCCGTAAAGAAAAAGCAGCCCAGGAAACTGCAACAACTTGTTGCGTTTATGATGGCACATGGTCAGTCGATTGAACAGATCTCCGACAAAACGGAACTGTCTATTGACGAGATCACGGATATGCGTGCCAGTAAAGACTTTAAACACATCCTAGTTACTGAAGCACGTAAGGTCGGACCGGAAGCGGTTCAAAGGATCTTCACAGGTGCTATGGCGGAGGCCGCACTGGGTATAATTAACGTAGCTGCAATGGCGGAGGGTAAGATTAAACTCGATGCGTGTAAACAAATTTTAGATAGAACAACAGGAACACCACTTGCGGGTAAGGCACTCGATATGGGCGGTGAATCAGAATTGCCTGATGACCCTGTTAAGGCATCTCAACAACTCGATGAAGAGATTGACAGGTGCCGGCAACAACTTGGATACTCTCCTGTGCGAGGAGTGGACGACGCCGGGGCTGATTGAGTTTGGTTGAGGTTTCTCCTTTAGCCTCGGCGTTACTCCTATGAGACATTTTCACAACAAACGAAAAACACAACCATCTAACCTGCAAGGGTTATTTAAAACCATGACCAAGAACACAATCGGCATCTTTATAGTGCCTTTAATTAAGTCGGCAATGAGCCTCTCACGTGGAGCTAGGGCTGACTTCTTTCGTGACTGGGGTAAGAAAGTTCGCGCCTTAGTCGAAGAATCCGAAACTGAGATTGACGATGAAATACTAGACGAACTTATAACTAATGACCTTCCAGCCTTTCTTGAGGGTCTTGCAGAGAAAACCGACAATGAAAATTAAAATCATACTTCTTCAACTAATGAGCCTGTGCCTCCTTTCCGGCTGTGTCGGACTGGATCTTGGCGGAACAGACAAGGTGCCCCCTATTGGTGGAGCAAAGCTTGTTGCCGGTGAGCGTAAGGTTCTGGGTGGTGAAGTGAAACTACTTGACAAAGTCGGTGTAGGTGCCGGCGTATGGATCTTTAAACCAAAAAGCTAATGGCTATTGCACAGACACCCACAGTAAAATACTTATCCGGTAGTTCCGGTTCCGTAACATTTGATGTTGTACCCAAGTCAACCCTGTGCCTTACTATTGTAGGTACGATAGGAGGCGGCACGGTTACTCCAACATTGAAAGACTCAGTTAGCAGTCCAGGGTCAGGAATGGCTCTTGAATCTGTCCCAGGAGAAGCGGTATCCTTCACAGCAGAAGGTCACGTTTTCTTCTTTGTTCCTGACGTAGATCAATTAGTTGTTACTCTCGCCGGCGGAAGTGGAACATCACTTACTGTTAAATTAGGCACTGGACTTACTACTCCTTAATGATTCTTAACCGGATAACTAGGTATAACGCACCGACAGCTCGTAAGGAGTTTAGTCATTGGCGCGGTCTAGAAAAGGACTGGAACTTTGCTGTGGATAAAAAGACCACGGCTAATCTGTTGTCCCAGGACGGGATTACGCATACACGCGCATCGCTCGCTTATTATAATAATTCCTCTGGGAACCTTGCGTCAGCAGCAAGTGGCGAGCCGTCCTACGAGTATAGCGGATCGACTAGTTTAGGTATGCGTATCGAAAAAGGTACGACTAATATCATACGCGACACGTCCATGACCGACGGCGACCACTGGAATGAATCTGGTGCTGTTTGGCCAGGGTCGGGTGAGATTACTGGACCTGATGGGGTATCAGACTCTGGTATTAAACTGGAAGGTGCCGCGAATACAAGTTCAGCTTATCATGCTGCGTGGGATCAACATATTTTAACGACGTATTCAGGAGGCGCACACAAGAATGGTTATTCTGCGTCATTCTATGCTAAAAGAGGTAATTGCGATTATGTCGGATTGTCCCTTTCATCCGGAGCAAAAGTAGGGGCAGCCTGGGACTTATCTTCAGGTGCGGGAGTCTCCGCATATGCAAACTGTACTGCTTCCTCTGAGGACGTAGGTGACGGCTGGTATCGTTTAAAGTGTGAGAATGTTAGCAACATTGCTATGTACGGATTCTTCTGCTTCACCATGTCAAAGGATGGTGCCGGTGTATGGGATGACTCAGGCTATGGTGCGTGGAATTCAAGAGAAAATGACGTAGCCTCAACTGATCCAGTCGTAGCAAATTATGTTTACTTATTCGGTCCACAGTATGAGGATTCGACTTATTGCACAAGCTATATGGCAAACCCAAGTAAACTTGCTTCTGGTGTAGCCAGGGCTGATACAGTAGTTTCTGTGATACCAGATAACTTTTCTTTCTACAATCAAACAGAAGGGACATTTGCGGTAGAAGGAAGAAAGTTGAGAAATGGAAGTTCTGCACTTCCGACAATGCTTGAAGTGAATGATAACTCAACTAGTGATACAATAGGCTTTAATACGTCAGCTACGAAAGAACAATTTGACGTTGTTGATCCCTCGGGTTCTGCTACTATTGAGTCAGGTAATGATATTATTGCAAACAATGGTTACAAGATTTCTGGTGGTTATAAGTCAGGCAACTACGGCACAAGCTTAAATGGTGCTGCTGTTGTTTCTAATACTTTAGCTCATGTTCCGGCAGTAACACAACTTCACTTTGGTCAATCAGAGCATTCGGGACGACGAGGTGACGGACATATAAGTCGAGTGCGCTACTATAAACGACGCTTGAAAGACAAACAACTTAAAACCCTTTCGACATGATAGATTGCTTACTCTGTTTTGACGACCAAGACGAAGCGATTGAGTTCGCTGATACTCATGGGTTTGATACTCGTGATACTCACACTGTTGCAGTCTCTGTTATTGGAGAGCACATTACTATGACAGGTGAGGAAATAGCTGATGGTCCGTTTAAGGGAACGAAGCGTCCACAAGGCGACGGATTATTTTGGGTATTATACCGTGACATAAATGAAACTTTGGAAGTTCCTGAAGAAGCTGAAACGTATATTGTTTGGGCATCCAACTCAGGAGAACCTCGACCAACAGATGCACCTGACCGTGAATTCGCATAGGCTCTTACCGACTAAGAGACCACAAGCATTACGCGCCCAGGTGCGAGATATTATACGTGCACATCAAAATCATTTTACCGCAGAAACATGGAACAACTCAGTTAAGGTCGTAGCTGTGCGGGGTTACTATCTTAACACCTTAGGAGAACTAAACAAAAACGATAGAGGTATTTACGACGATGCAAAGTTCATAATTACAGCCAATCACTTTTCAACCTACAACGCTAACACAGACCCTTCACTGTGGCGTAAAGGAGTAGCAACTCTTAAGGCGCCCCAGGTTATAACTTATAAGCCAGGCTACCATGGATACAATTCGAAGTATGGTCATCAGGCATTTAGACAACGAGGCGATGTTGTGGTTTACCGGGACGGGACTGAAGACCACCCTATTGGAAAGAGCCACGCAAAATACGGAATGTGTGTTGGTAAAGGGTTATGGACAGATGCTGGACGCGCTAAATTCTGGATTAATGACCACCGAGGAGGCAAAACGACTACTTCTTCTGCAGGTTGTCAAACAGTCCCTCCCAACCAATGGGATGCATATCGTAGTACTTTAGAACTTTTACTCGAACGACATCAACCTGATTTACCCAGGAGTAAACGTTGGTATAGCTACTTACTTGTTGAAGACCCTAGAATTGTTACATGTCACGTTTAAAATTTTACTTAGCCAACTTGTTTGACAAACCGATTTGGGAGGAATTAACTTTTTTTCTTTCAGTGGTCGCACTCAGCTCTATTGCTTCTCTTAGTAGATTACTGAGTGATTCATTTGGTGAAGAAGAAAAGAGAATAACCAAGATTGCCATATGGACTTACTTAATTTGTGGTTTTGTCGCTGGTTTAATTATATCACTTATATTACATAACTCTTACGGAAACAGCTACTTTCTAGTGGGACTTGCCGGTGTTGCTGGTTTTGGTTCAGTGCAAGTGTTGTCTACGTTAGCGTTACTTTTAAATGGAATGATTAAACGTATAGTTAAATGACAGGACGACAGGTTACTGGGTTTCTTTGGCTCGGATGGATAGTACTTTGTATATTAGTAATGGTTTGTGTCGCGAGTGACATGGCTACAGTAAAGAAAGTCAAAGAAGATCAAACATTAAAAGAACAAAAGGTTGTAAGAGACCTTCAACAACAAATACACCAGTTGCAAGTGCAACAACAACAAATACAGAAAAATGGCAATTAGTGCATCAGCAAATATTAATTTTACCTACGGGAATTACTCGCAAGACGAGTCGTTTACCGCAGACGTGACAGGAAGGGATTACATCGCCGGATCGGGTAGGGCACTTGTGGGCGGTGCTGCAATCACGGCAGGGTCGTATGTAGCCGCAGGAGGTGAAGGACTTCTGCTCATTACTAATGATAACACCGTTGGTGAATTAATGGTGAGTCTTGACGGCGGTTCAAACTGGGATGTTAAAATCCCTGCGACAATGAGTAATTTAATCTCTGTTGGTCCTGACCACGCTGTTCATGTTAAAGTAGAGCAAGCAACAATTGATGCAGAAGGAGTCACATCTGCGTCTTCAACGGTAGTTACCTTTGATGGCACGGTATCCTCGGGTGTGCTTGGCACTGCTACAGCAACGTTAGAAGGCGGAACCTACGGCACTGGAGGTCCTTGGGTATTCCGTTTCCTTTCCGGTACAACAGCGACTCCTTACGATATTACCGGAGAAACAGTGCAGGATTTAAGCAGTAACTTTAGTGGTGCTACGGAATTAGACCTTGTATACTTCTGCGATTATCACTACGTTTTAACTGAGAAATAATGCTACAGGCTGAATTAGAAACTAAGCAAAAGCTTCGTGATGCGCTTCAAGAGAAGTTGCGACAGAAGAGGCAGTTTGGTCTACCTTTTTATCAGCCACATCCAAAGCAAGAAAAGTTCCACAGATCAGGGACGTATAAACGACGCTATGTTAGAACAGGTAACCGCTTCGGTAAGTCCGATATGGGCGCGGCTGAAGACTGCTCATGGGCACTCGGTTACCGTCCGTTCTTTGACAAAGGTGATCCTGATCAGACACGTGGCATTCCGAAACGTCCAACCAAAGGCTTAATAATTTGTCAAGACTGGGACAAAGCGCAAGAAATCTTCACTGCAGAAGAAGATGGTCTCGGCCGGGGAAAGCTACTCAAGTTCCTCCCGGATGTTCGCAAGAACCCAGACAAGAAGGCGCCCGGTATAGTAGGGTTCAAAAAGAACTCATCCGGTATTACCCAAGTAAAGGTTCGCTCCATGTATGGAGGAATTTCCTCTATTTACTTAGACACAGTGAAGTCATTTAAACTAGACGGTATGTCCCAAGAGTCCTCTAACTGGGACTGGGTGCATATTGACGAACCCTGTCCACAGAATATGTGGAAGGCAGTATCTCGTGGTTTAGTTGATGCTCACGGGTCAGCGTGGTTCACTTGCACTCCTCTTCGGGAACGGTGGATTAATGATATGTTTGTCCCTGGGAGATATTCCCATGTAGATGAAAGGGAAGCGAATGTGTTCCAGATTAACGGAGCTGACCGTTGGATCATGATCGGGTCAATGCATGATAATCCTCACCTCTCTGAAGGGGCGAAGAAAGAATTCATTGCTGATCTGTCTAAGGACGAAATAGCTACAAGGATCGAAGGACGTCCAGCTCACTATCAAGGGGTTATTTATCCTCAGTTCCAGTACGATCGCCATGTAATTGAAGGAGTGCCGAAAGGGTGGAAGGATGCTTTTACTCCACCCAGGAATTGGAATGTGAGACTTTCGATTGATCCGCACCCGCGTAAACCTCATGCAGTTTTATTTGCTGCTATCTCACCCCTAGGCGAAGTGTTCATCTATCATGAGATCTTTGAACAACTGAACTTTGATGAGTTAGCCGAAGCAATAAGACAGCATCTTGGTGATCGTGTGCCAGAGTCCTCCCCTTGTGACTGGATGGCATTTGAGGAACCCCAAGATTCTAATGCACGTTGTCTTGCAGATCACTTAGACGATTATGACATCCCTGTGCATAAAGCCCCACGTGCACTTTCACAAGGGATATTAGAGACACGGCAAGCACTCGCAAAAAAGAATTTCATTCACGTCCTCCCGCACATGGATCGGTTTTTATATGAGATCGAGTCTTATGTATGGGATCACAACAAAGAAAAACCTGTTGATAACGATGACCACATGATGGAGAACTTCTATCGTCTGGTTATGGAAGGCCTCGACTACAATGATCCAATCTATAATAACTCCTCGCGCGCACATGTCATTCATGGGCGTAACACAGAACTATCACCACATTTTAATTTACCCGATTTAGATACTAACGTGAAAGAAGACTATTCTTGGCTTAACGGAGCTGGAGGAGAGTGGATTCGCGACGGCGTGTAAATCCTCACTGACTGAAGAAGTATGATGACGCAAGAAACACGAGATGAGTTGAGCAAGGACAGTATGTCTGCGTTCCACACAGCTCTATTTAGCAAGTGCAATGAATTGCTCCGCATGAGTTATGACCACATGCAGAAATACTACTCCACTTGGGATAAGCACGGCGACACGGTGGCAGGGTTTAGAACAAGGGATAAAGAGGACGAGCGTGCAGCTAAACTTGGTGAGCCAGAGAAGATGACAGTGCCGTTATCTCGTGCACAAGTACACACAATGGCATCATTCCTGTTCCTGTTCTACCAACAGCGTCATTACGCGTTTGAGTATCAGCCACAGGATTACACGGACTATGAGATCCGCGAGATATGTGAGAAGCTGGTTAATAGAGACTGCGAAAAGTCTAATTGGTCACAGATTTTGTATCAGTGGATTCTTGATTGCTGTAGGTTTAACCTCGGTGTAATTGAGCACTCATTTTGCACAGAGACAGAGAAGTTCCCTGTAACACAGATGGTTGATCACTCTGTAATGGGCTTTAACTACCAGACAGAAGAAAACACTCTAGTTGATGTCCCGGTCTTCCAGGGCAATAAGATTTATAATATCTCCCCGTATCGCTTCTTCCCTGACCCACGTCACTCCCTTACACGTATGCAGGAAGGAGAATTCGTAGCAGTAGAGGATGAGATGTCACGTGCTGATCTCCTTAAAATGCAGAACGATGGGTATGTAGCTGGTATGGAACACGTTAAGGATCCGGATAAGAACTTCTTTGAGAAGACTCGTGCGGGTGCAAGACATACACTGCTTCGTCCTTTCCGAGAGAAGGATAAGTATAATACGAGTAAGGGTGTTGTGTCAGTGACACGGATGCAAGTTCGCTTAATCCCTTCCAGGTTTGAATTCGGTAAAGGTCAAAAACTTGGCACCGAAGATTACCCTGTGCAGTATATCGTGTGGATCGCTAATAACCAAAGAGTAATCAGGGCTGAGCCGGCGAACTATTTACACAGAAAGTTTACTGTTGATGTAGGTCAGTTCGATGCTGACATCCACAATTGGATGGGTGACGGACTCGCCGGCACAATCGACAAACTTCAGAATGTTGTGAGCTGGTTTGTTAACACAAGGATCATGAGCGTTAGGCGTAACTTGGATCACCAGTTGATCTTCGACCCTAACTTCATTGACTCCCAAGCGTTAAAATCCCGTGCTCCAATGGTGCCGTTAAAGCGTAGTGTCGGCAGAAGGAAACTCACTGATGCTGTCATGCAGTTGCAGGTAGGTGATGTAACCTCAGGGCACTTAAACGACGCCCAGGCAATGATGGAGTTAACCAATTTAGTTACAGGAGTGAATGAGTCAGCTATGGGTGCTATTCATGGTGGACGACGTTCTGCTTCTGAACACAGAGCAGCGAATCAAGGTGCCTCAGCTAGGATGCGTATGGTTGGAACAAATATGTTCAATCAATGTTTACGTCCGATGGCACACAAGCTACTAATGAATCTCCGACAGGGAATACAGCAAGAGACATTCGAGCGTGTGATCGGTCGACCCAATCCCCTAGATGTGGCAGCGGTCACCAACCAACAAAGGCAGTGGGCATTGTTCAAGGCCGATCCCGCTCACCTCGCGGCTGGGGAAGACCAATTTGTATTAGATACTTTAAACCCTGCCGAGAAAGTGCATATGGCACAATCACTCGGAGAACTCTTCAAGGTCATCATGTCTGTGCCGGACGCAGCGGCAGCCTTTGACATTGATCCTAAGAGTGTGTGGGACGAAATCATGGAGTTGCGTGGTAGCGGTGATATGCGCCGACACTCACTCCGGGATCGTATGATCCGTGAACAACAGCAACAACAAACCTCAAATGGAAGCGCAGGAACAGGAAATCCAAATCAACAACGCCAGGAAGGAACTGGAGGAACTGGAACGGTGGCACCAGCTGCCGCAAACACAGGAAATGCTGGAGTTTCTTACTGAAGAAGCTAAAGCGTTAATTCCACTTATCCTTGAACCGGCAGAAAGTGAACATCACAAAGAAATTCAACAACATCAGAAAGGCGAAGTAAGGGGCTTGCTCCAGTTATCTTCGGCCATTAAACAAAAACAAAACGATCTCCGACTTGTGATTGCCAATAAAGGTGAGAGCAAGGAGAAACCCAGGAACCCCATTCAAGAACTAATGGATGAGGGTTATAACCTACTAAACCTAACATAACAATGAGAATACACCAACTAGGGTTTATCCACGAAGAAGCATCGGAACACGGTGACGGTGGTGGCGCTGACCTCGGCTTGCCTACAGATGGACAAGCAGTGGTGGAGTCAACAACTCCGCCGGAACCAGAAATAGTAACTGAACAACCTGAGCTTGAGTTGAACGACGAACAGGTCGAGCAGGAAACTCCACAGTTTGATCCTACCGCTATCGGTAAATCAATCGCTGAAGAGTTAAAACCTGCTCTCCAACCCGTTGAACAACCCAAGACCGTTGATGATTTGACTGAGTCTGAGAAAGCAGAAATGCTCAATCGGATGCAGTTCAACGAGGACTTTGTCCAACAGATGTTCGGAACCTACGATGAACCAGCGGAAAAAGAACAGCAACTAAAGGCTCTCGACGCATTGCGTCAGGGCGTAGTTAATGAAGCTGCAACGATAGCGCAGTATTTGGTGCAACAACAGCAAGAGCAACTTACGCAACAGCTGGCACCGATATTACAAACCTATCAAGAACAGCAGAGTAATCAGTCTGAAAAAGCTTTTTATGACAAATATAAGGCACTTGATGACGATAACTATCGTGAATTAACTAAAATGGTTGCTACCAACGTCCAACAATCCGGTAAAGAGTTCGCCAGTCAGGAGGATTATTACCAGGAAATTGCGGCACAAAGCGAAGCAATGATTAAACGAACAGTTCCTAACTTTAGTTTAAACGGCGCTTCAACACCAACAAAAACAACGCAAATGACAGCTCCAGCTTCGCAACAAATCGGCGGGCAGGGTGGATCTGGCGGAGCACCTAGAAATCAAGAGAAGGTTACTAAGCAGCAACACGCTGCTAACATTCTCGAGTTCTAAGTCTCTGTGCCGTGCTAGTCCCGTTTGCAACAATAGAATAAATACATATGGCATCATTACTTGGTCTTACAGCGACCGACGACTTGGCAAGTCATGCGAGTTTGTCTGCCCGCCGGAAAGTCTTTTACGCTTTTCCTAACGGCAGCGCTCCGATGACGGGCTTATTATCAATGGCTGACTCAGATTCTACCGACAAGGCAGAGTTTGGTTGGTATCACAAGAGGGAGGACGACATGAGAGTTGTTCTCGGAACAGGCACAGGCGGTCACGGTCCTTTCTCTCCTACGGGAACAGATACTGCTGGCGGTATTATGGGAAATTCAGTATCAGAAGATATTGTTAACGGTTCTGATAAAGTTTACCGTGCCCAGACGGGTGTTGGTGGAGGAAACAAACTGCGTGTAAACAACGTGCTTTTGTTCAAGGATATTCCTTCTACAACTGACAATGCTGTGTTTGTTGACTTCCAAGCGAAGGTGACTGCAGTTAGTGCTAACTACTTCGAGTTCACTCCAATTAACAACGCTGATGTATCAACCGGTACTGTTGATGGACGTTCTGGAACAGTCAACATTAACAACAACACTGCTCGTTGGGGTGGCTCAACTTCTGATAAGAACATTACTA
>PBOZ01000003.1 GCA_002724555.1 Rickettsiales bacterium | reverse complement strand
ATATTGCTTCATTAAGTCGAAAACCCGCGGTGAAATGTTCGGATGAAGTGGCTTTACAGCGCCATTTGGATACACACCGATCGGAATGCCGTGGTTAACACTTCGAGAGCTTTGGCTGACAGGCTTTCCTTGAGGTAGCCACGAATTGCTCTTTGATGTGGTAAGCGTTAGATCCGACGGGAGGTCTGGTGGTACTCGATTAATTCGAAAGCTCGGGGCGGTTCCTGACGTCCCGTATTTTATTTGCCGTATCACATCTGCATCAATCTTTATATCACCCCTACTCGTCTGGATAAGCTCTAGGGCAGGAGTGTCGTCAGCCGGAGGGCACGCGGCTGGTGCACCGAAACCTGTATCCATGACGCGACGGTTCTCTAGGAACTCGAAGTTAAGGGTGCGGCTAGTTCTAAGTCGTGAAATGTGATTTGTATTGGCTTGTTTCATTTCTAATTAATCTCTAGGCGGGTGGTTGCGTGTATTGACAAGAAGGGAGAGCCAAGGGTGGATTTGCCGCAACAGTGCGGAACTGAGCCTTGGCCATATATTCCTTTTGAGAAACACGCAGAAATCGGCCCTAAAAACTGCTAAGAAATCTGTCACAACGGTGACAAATTGCAGCAATCGCGATCAGAAACGACCCAGATACCGGAGATTTAATGGGTTGGATTGGAGATTCTTAACGCCAAGGTATCAGTTCTGGAATTCGATGCATTGCATCGCAAGGCGAATTAATGCAAGGGATACTATAGTCCGGTGTTAAAATGGTAAAAATAAGAGTTTTGTAGAGGATTGCTACTGGAAATCGGGATTCACAACTAATTGAACCCCCCAATAAGGTGGAAATACTTAATACTTTTGTTGTAATCCGATTATTCGATTCACGCCGGATAAGTGGGATACCGAAAGAACTGAATAGCGGTATTTCTACGGTCAGGGTGTGTCTGTACGTAGAGATAGAGCTATGAATAGCGTCAAACACGCAAAATAATTGAGGAATTCTCGATCGGTTCTAGAATGACTTTTCACGAACGTCTCGGATTATCCGGCGTTGATGTGGGGGGTGCGTTCTACAACCGCATTGCGTCGTTAGAAATTATTCATATTGCTGTTATGGCAGTTGAGGGCCATGACTTGAGCAATAGAGCGATCCGGGTGCTGGCGCAGTCCAGAATACCGTCGGAACGCTTGATAACTGAAACGTTTCACACCAGTGTGGATTGATTCATGAAAAAGATGAATAAACGAACCAAGGCTCGCATAACTTCCAAGGAAGCCACACAGCAGACCAAGCGTCGGTTGTTGCTTGAGAGTCTTGAAGACAGACGACTTTTAGCCGGTTCGCCGGAGTTGATCTCTTTGGCTACAAATGCAGGTGATCACGTATATCCTCTGGAGCAGCCAGTGGATTACCCGCCGACGGAGTTAGTGTTTCGTTTCAATGCAGCTGCAGAAATCGATCCATCCACATTGGATGGTATATCTGTAGTTTCATCTGGTCCAGATAAACTCTTTGCGATTGCCAATGTACAAAGCACACTAGGCACCAGCGGGGCTGACGAAGTAACGGTTCAGTTCCGTTCTCAGATTGCCGGAGATGCCGGCAATGACATCAAGTTGGTTATTTCGAAGTCCGACCACGGAAATGATGGCGGCCCGACTGTTTCAATTGATGACGATGACAACCACGCTATTTTTGTGGACCTCAACACAAATTCGCTGAATCCATCCACGGTCGGTCACCTTATTGATGCGATTAACGAACACGACGAAGCATCGAAATTAGTCGTCGCTGAATTGACTGGCGGTAATCGAGCAACGGGTCTTGCCGATGTCACGATAGACTATTCGCCGTTGCATATGGATCCAACCGACGATCAGACTATGATCGCCGGGCATGTTGGTCTGAACGAATCTGCTCGCGATATAGTATTCCGTTTTTCAGATTCACTAGATCAGGGCAAATACCGAGTTCTCATCCCAGGTTCCGGCCCTTTAGCGCTACGTGATCTTGATGGTACGCCGTTTAATCAATCAAGTGACTCGATTGACCCATCAGGTGATGGGGATGATCTTTCAATCGAATTTGAGGTGGAACTAGGTGCACGTGTATTAGCTGTCGTACCGCAACCAGTGGTATTCAATAATGGATTACGCGAGCAACTACGTGACACGGTGTTCGTTTACTTTAACAACGACGATTTAAACACAGAAACTGCAACAAACACTGACTTCTATCAGCTCGTTTATACAAACGACACGATTGAGAACACCGATGATATCGTTATCAATCCAGCATCAGTTGATTACTCGCTGGAAAACGATCTAGCGCAACTCACGTTTAGTGATGACTTGGACCGCCTAGTACCCGGCGGCGGAACATTTCGTTTACGTGTAGGTGATAGCGCGCCATTACCTACACCTCCATTGGTTGTGTCTGACTTATTAATTGATGCTGGGGACCAATTCAGTCAGGGCCTTGATATTGGTCAGAGTATCCAGGTAGTTACTGATGGAGCTGGTGTCGATGACGGTGATGAATTTGGTATCGAATTAAGCGATGGTTCGTCGCTCTATTTTGAATTCGACCGTGGTTGGGAAATGACGATTTCAGATACCGGCCCGCTGCTTGGCGAGACCTTTGAAATCAGCAATGATTCTGGCGTTACAAATACAGTATTCGAGTTTATTTCGGATACCAGCAGCGTGTCTGATCCGGCAAACGTTGCAGTGGTAATCGATTCGTCGGTAGCTCCAACTCCTCAGTTAATACGTGATGCTATTCAGATTGCCGTGGTTGGCAGCGGTCTGGTGGCTGACGTCGGGGATATGGGCGACGACACCGTACATTTCGGGTGGGAATCAAATGTAGTCATTACTGAGAGTGCCTCAAACATCTCGATTATTGGCGTCCCGGGAGTAGATTCCGCGACAGCAATTCCGATTCAATATCGGTCAGACTTTACGCAGCGGCAGATTGCAGATGCCATCGCTACAACGATTGACAGTGTTGAAAACGCTGAAGTTCAGGCAGACGTAAATGAGCAGACTTATACTGCTGGAAATGCTGTTGCCACCACCAGCTATCGTGTCTCACTGTCCGGGGCTAAACAGGTTTATCTCTCAGATTTGCGAATCACGGCCGGTGGCGCGGCACTGGCAGATGAAGCTGTCATCACAGTAACGCAATCAGCAGGGGTACCGCGCAGCTACGAAATCGATCTTGGCAATATTCTTGATATCCCAGACGCATCCACGCTTGAGGGAAAGGTGCTATCGATAACGCACCCGGATGCAAATGAAGATCCCGTACTATCCGAATTCGAGTTTGATACAGATGGTACCGTTACATCAGGGCGCACGGCAATTCTCATCACAGGAAATGAAAGCGCAAATGATCTGGCAGCAACGATTAAGTTGCATGTAGAAGGTGTTGTTGGTGACATGGTCGTGACGCACCTTGGTGGAAATCAGGTTCATTTCGGAAGTAATGAAAGCACGTCTTTTGATGGAACTGATTCGAGTTTTGCCATTTCATCCGAAGCAGGGGTTGGTCCAAACAGTAGGCCGATCAATATCCTGGCGATGCACAGCAAGACATCCGATGAAATTGCATCTGAAATTGGCGCGGCATTAGCTTCAGGAAACTACGTTTCCACACTACAAATCTTCAATAGCAGTTTGTCATTGGGCAGTACATGGGCTATTTCTCTTAACTCAGAAGCGACCGCATTTGCTGAGGTGCAGCAGGAATTTGAATCTCATTCCTTTGAAAGCATTAAACTCACAGCGGCAATTGGTGGTGATGTAGATGCAGTAGATTATCCCGGTGCAAATCACACGCCAGGGCATCGTGATGTCCCATTCCTGTCCCATTTAATCGAGGCGAAAGACTCCGACAGTGAAGTGGCTGTATTCACCTACAGTTTCCCGGAAGAATATGGAACAGATGAAAATGGAAACATCTTAATCAACGCGATTAACGATGCACAAAAGCAACGTGTACGTGAAGTATTCGACCTGTATGCATATTACTTAGGTGTGGAATTTGTCGAACAAGCATCGGAGCAAATCGATAATTCGGTAGGAATCAAGGTTGCTGTCGGTGATATGGTCGCCTTGAAAGATGATCCATCCGACACCGATCCAACCGATGGCTTAGATCAAACTGCGAACGACACTCAAAACAAACCAGGCAGCACCGAATCGATTGCCTATCGTCAGGCAGCAGGTATCGGTTCCATTATTCTGGACTACCAAGATTTTCAAGATCCAGCTACCGAGCGATTCGGCGAGTCATTCTTCCGAGAGGTTATGTACCGTGTCGGATATATCTTGGGATTAGGTCACACAGATGAATTAGCACCCATGCAGATTCAGGGTGACGAGGATCTTCTTGAAGCGTTGACTGGTCCAGAGCGTATTTTCCCGGGTTCACAAGATATACGTCATGGTCAAATTCTGTATAGGCCTGACGGCAATGACATCGATGTATATCACGTAACACTTGATAGCACTGGAACGCTTGATGTTGAGATCCTTGCCGAGCGTTTGGCGGATCCCAGTACACTCAATGCGGTTATTTCTGTTTATCGCGATGATGAATTGATCGGCCGCAACGATGCCTATTTCAGCGACGATCCTCGTTTGCAAATCGAAGGTCTGGAGCCTGGGCAATACACCATTGCAGTGTCTTCCAAGGGAAATACAGCATTCGATTTAAACATTGATGGTACGGGTCGTGGTGGCACTACCAGTGGCACCTACGAACTGAATGTTCGCTTTTCAGAAGAACGTAGTACCAGCATTACGGATCGAGCAGGAACGCGCCTTGACGGTGACCTCGACGGGCTTGCTGGTGGAACGCATGATACATGGCACAAGATTGTGTCCGAGGATGCATCGCTCAAGCTGACGGGAGACCCATCGGAATTGGTGGACGGAGATTGGATTCGGATCACAGATAACAGTGGGACTGCAAGTGCGTTTGTCGTAGATACGACGGGTAACAATACCCAGTCAAATATAATTTCCGTGACAGACGGTATGACAGAGGCGGAGTTAATTGCTGAAATCGAATCTACCGTTGGTAGTGTAAACGGTATAACAACTTCAATTTCCACGTCCGGCGATGTCACAGTAATCTCCATTGGTGGTGTAAGAAAAGTTGAAATTGATACGCAGGCTGACGTATTGGAGTACTTAGGACGCAACATTTATGTCGCGAAAGATGGCTCTGATTCAGCTGATGGTAGTTTTTCGAATCCATATTCGAAACTAAGTGACGTGACGAGCATTAGTCAGTCAGGCGATGTAATTCGCGTGTTAGCGAGTGCCGGCGATGATGGTGACTTTAGCACGCTTGAAGATAATCCTGCCTATCAGATCGGTTTCAGCGAGCTTAATGGTAATGTGCTCGAAGATGGCGCCGACTTTGAAATTCCTAAGGGTGTTGTCGTTGTTGTTGATGGTGGTTCAATCTTTAAGATGCGCCGCAGCCGAATCGGGGTCGGAAGCAGTTCACCACTAATTGATAGAAGTGAGGCAGCTCTTCAGGTACTCGGTACGCCATATTTGGTTTCGAGAAGTGTTGACGGTGAGGGTGCTGTATCAATACTGCCGTTGAGAAATCCGGACGGTGAAGCAATTGACGGTACGGTGTACTTTACTTCGATTTACGATGACATTGGTGCAGATTCAGATGCCTATTCGAACCATAAATCCGCCGGACCACTTGATTGGGGTGGAATTGACTTCAGACGTGATGTAGATGGGGAACGGGATGATCGAATCGTTCCAGCACGACGTGGTCTGTTTCTTGATGTCGTAAACTACGCTGAATTGCGTTACGGCGGTGGAAGTGTAATCGTGGACGGGGTTGCTCAGGTTATCGACTCTGTTTCCATGAAATCGGCACGACCACAGATAACCAACAGCACGATTACCTTGGGTGCAAACGGTGCTTTTGCAGCTACTCCGGACTCCTTTAAGGAAGACACATTCCTGGATCCGACAAGTCAGGAAGTTGTGTTTACTCCAAACTACGACCGAATTGGTCCATGGATTCGAAATAACGAAGTCACTAACAACACGTTGAACGGTATTTTACTTCGTGTTGATACGCCAGCAGCGGGCGATTTACTTCGGGTAACTCAATCAACTCGCTGGGATGATATCGAACTGGTTCATATCGTACCGGAAAACCTGCAATTAGAAGGCAACGTCGGTGGTCTGCAATCCGACTCGATTGTTCCTCCTGTGAGTCTGGTAACTGTTCAGTCTCAGTTAGGTGGCGAAATACCTGCTGGTTCATATGCATATAAAATCACGTTTGTTGACGCGTTGGGTAATGAGACACTTGCCTCAGATGCGGTTCTCCAATTGGCAGTACTTGAGGCTGATAATCATAGTGTTCAACTAGACGGCTTACCTGCTGCACCGGAAGGATTCATCGCGAGACGAATCTATCGAAGTGAATCGCTCGATTTGAGCCAATGGGGAACAACAGGATATGTTCCGAGTTATCAGCTTGTCGGCGAAGTTAATCAAACGGTCGAGCAGTTTGTTGATGATGGTTCATTTGCCGGAGGAATGCTGGATGATACCCAATCACTAGCAAACATTGCCAGGTTACACGGTAGTCTCGTCGTTGATCCGGGCGTGGTTGTTAAGCTAAATGGTTCTCGAATTGATGCGTTGTTCGGCTCGCACCTAATTGCGGAAGGTACGACGGAGCAACCAATTGTGTTTACGAGTGTTGCCGATGATCGCTTCGGCGGCAGTGGATCGTTTGATACTTTAAATGATGAAGACGCATCTCTGGCTCTCGCCGGACAATGGGGTGGTGTGTTTGTTGGTCCAACCTCATTGGTCAGTATCGACCATTCACGAATCGCTTTTGGGGGTGGTACGACACGGGAGATTGGGACTTTTGCGACATTTAACGCCATCGAATTACACCAAGGTGAATTACGCCTAACGAATTCGGTATTGGAATCCAATGCTACAGGGGTTCCCAATGCTGCAACGGGTGACGGTTCACAAGCAAATGACCTGCGTGGTGATTTCAGCACAAATGAAATTGGTGTAATCTTCGTGCGCGGTGCGCAACCGATCATCGTCAACAATATTATCCGTGACAACTGGAGCGGCAGTCGGCAACTTGGCGTAACCGCTGAAGACATCCCTGCAATCAACATAGATGTTAATTCGCTAAATGCTGATTACGTCAGCGACTCCGGACGACGTACAGTTGCCAACTTCCCAGGTGGCGCTAGCGCTCGCAGATTCGACGTACCGGTAGTGATTGACGGACTGACCGATAATCAAGGTCCTTGGATTGATGGCAATGTTTTAGAGAACAACGATATCAATGGTATGGTCATCCGTGGTGGGACTGTCACAGCAGCGGGTGTTTGGGACGATACAGGTATTACACATGTGCTGACCGACGAAATCTTGGTTCCTGATACCCACGTTACAGGCGGTTTGAGGCTTGAAAGTAATGCGTATGAAAGTCTGGTCGTTAAGGCTTTCGGAGATGATGCACGCATTAGAGCCATCGGACGCCCGCTTGACATCACTGATCGCATTGGTGGCATGGTTCACATCATAGGGCAACCACGCCATCCCGTGATAATTACCTCAGCGCTTGATTGCACCGAAGGTGCAGGTTATTTAACTGATGGCAGTTTGCAGGTGCACGTGGATAACTCCGGTGCATGTGAGGCTGATTCTTCCGCTCCGATTGGAAACTCCGGTGCAGTCGTTGTAGATGGTGGTGACAGGGATGACCACGGGTTTGCGCTTGATGGTCCAGATGGAACAGCAGGAACAGCAGATGACGAAAATCAGGAGGGATGGCTTTATATCGAACAGTTAATGTCATTTGCACACGCTGGTTCACGAAACGATGCTCCAAATGACGTTTTGGCAATTGGAATTGACCCAGCAGGAGCATCTCAAGCATTAGATGCGATTACAAATGCGTCAATTGTGAATGGTCACAGCCTTGATTTTGTGTTCGGCGCACAGATCAGCACAGCTAACTTCAACGACTACAAAGTCCTCTATATTCCCAGTAGCGAAGCAAATGTAGGCGGCGGCATTGCAGATGCCGATAGCTTGCTTTTAGCGACAAGAAAAGATGAAGTACGTGAATTTATTAACAATGGCGGTAGTCATGTGGCGTTGACACAGGCCACGGTGACCAATCCATACGCTTGGCTTGAGTTGCCGGATCAATTCGTCATTACTGACTGGGGTGCTGGTGGCATCAGCGGCGACTTGCGTAAGACACAAGCAGCCATTGACGCTGGAATCACGATCAGCGATACCGATTTGAGTTGGGGTACACCATATCACAACGACTTTGTAGGCCCTCCCGGGTTTAACGGTTTGGTTCCGTTCGTGATGGATGACGGTGAAGATGGCATAGCTGAAAACGCAGACGATCGTNTAATTGCACTTGGTCTGGGTTCNGGAAGTTTCGGGCTGGGTGTGACTCCTGGTGGNCCTGGCGATTGGGACGGCATCTATTTAGATCAGTTTTCTCATGACACGAACGTGTTGCTTAGCACNGAGCAGGAACGCAGCGAAGGGCATTTAATNGGTGAGCTTAATGATGANATCNCCGGCGCCCAGCGACTTGGNCAGTTAGCCCGTAATGAATACGCCTCGGATGAAAANGGACGATTAGGCTTTACNCTGTTGGGGTCGATAAATGCATCCAACGATCNGGATGTGTTTGGATTTAAAGGGGAAACGGGTGTTGAGGTTTGGTTTGATATAGACAATACCGATCCAACGCTTGATACCAAGTTGGAAATCTTGAATGCTGCTGGGCAGGTCATCGCCGAGGTGGATAACTCACATGACGGGCTGGGATTGTTGCCAACAGCCGCGAATCCAAATGGACACGTTCCGGCTAATCATGTGAATACGCTGGATAAATCGTCACATGATATCGTCGATTACTACTCATCAAACCCACTTGATGCAGGCCTTCGTGTAGTGCTTCCAGGCACACCAAACAGTGTTAATCAGTATTTTGTAAGAGTTTCGAGCCAAGGTGGTACGACCGGTCACTATCAGCTGGAATTGCGTATTCGCGAGCAGGATTTTGTTGCGGGATCGACTATCCAATACGCGGATATGCGATTTGGTGTGAATGCCGTCACGGTCAGCGGCCAACCAATACACTCACCGTTAGTAGGTGAAACGGTTGAAGCCGATGCTAGTGAAAATGATGAGACGATTGCAAATGCTCAACCTCTTGGGAATCTGTTGAATACTGATCGAGCGACGCTCAGCATAGCAGGTTCAGTTGCAGGTAGCGCCGACGTAGATTGGTACGAATTTAATGTGGAATTTGACTCACTCTACGAGCCGGTAAAAGCACATTACGATGAAGATCCTGCAGCAATTAAGTTTGCTTCTATAACGATTGATTTAGATTATGCAAACGGACTAGGTGGCCCGGATACGGCTATCTCTTTGTTCAGGGAATTGCCGGATGGCGCGTTCGAGTTGGTAGCCATTGGTGAAGATTCTAATATTGCAGACGATCAGGCGGCACCACTTTCCGGTAACAATCTGGACGACCTTTCACGCGGAAGCGCTGGTGTAAAAGATGGATTCATCGGACCATTGGCGTTGTCAGAAGGACGGTATTTTCTTGCTGTATATCCAGAGAGCGTAATCAGCGAAGAGCAGCTTCAAACATTGAGCGCAGTCGTTGCTAATCCGGATGCAAGGCTAGAGCCTTTGCCACACTTTGATGGTGTTGTGGATCGAATTACTGATCCAGCCAGTATTGTAGAACGTTCTACCGATGTTTTGTTTGATGCAGACAGTGTTCAGCCACTACATTTAGGTGATGTCCCATTGTTTATCACACAAGGTTGGGGGCCGCGTGCTAACGCAAATCCCGTGCGTGTGATCAATGGTATTGTTGATCGTCAGGATCCGGCTGCAGATCAAACCAACGTCTGGGTTGTTGATCCGCTAACTGGGTTAAGTGAACGTCGTATCGAAAACGACGGCAGCTCCACACTCGGTGAATTACAGATTCCATGTGGTACGCTGACAACTCAGGCAGAGGGTAGTCGTGCGGATACGCTCGGCTCGTTCCGTGACGTCGCTACTCGCCAGGATGGTAGCTTATTCGGTTACACCGTAACAGACACTAATTTCGTTGGTGGCCCCGTTGTGACTCCGCAAACGGTCGAAGGCGGATGGTCCGACGAGCAGGCTGGCGATTATCACCAGTTTGACCTGAGTACGTGCACGAGTACCTTCCTTGGCGAAGATAATATTGAAACGCATGAGCCGGAGGGGTTCGGAGCAACCGATTCTGTTGAGTCGAATGCAGGTAATGGCCATGGTATTCAATTCGAAGCTCTGACATACGGTTGGCCTGTAGGTGGCGGCGTAACGACCCCGACAGGTTTGGCAGTCGGTAATCGCCCGGCATTTACATGGGTTCTGGATGCCGAAGGTAATTGGGAGCGGCAGCTGGAAGTAAACGAAGGTAACGTCCCACACTATCAGGACAACGCAGGATCTGATCAGGAACTGGATCTGATCAATCTGTTGTATCGTTTTAATGTGCAGTCAGGTGATGTTATCAGTGCTGCACCGGGCGATCGTGGTACTGGAGCGGGTTTAAATGAAGGTGCGGGTACCAATAAGCGTGAGATTATGCAACTGGTAACAGATGTTGCATTGGATCCGGAAGCAACACGCGCCGAAATGGTGTTATTCGATGATGCAACAAATGTGATCATTGATAATGTCACCGGTATAGGCACAGCTGACTGGGAAGTACATGACGGTGATCTTGTGCCCATTGATCTAAATGACGACGGTCTTGCAGATTTGGCGTTCCAGTTCAATAGTGGACCTGATGTCCGCGTGACGCAATCTCCTAGTGACGACCAATATGTTGTTGATGGCGATCGATTCTTTATCGATGGCCAGGCGTTTGAAATAAACACCGGTGCAACTCTTGTCGTAAACGCGTCCGATGGTATGGCTGTGGAGCGTGGCTACTTCGATATAACGGAAGATGACCGCTACGAGAATCCACAGACATATCGTTTCCATTTGCGACACAGCGTCCATGTGGGACGCTTGCCAGGGTCTGATATCACCGGTGCCGATACGCACAATATTGATATTGNAATTCCATTTANCGATGCTATCACGACTGAAGAAATTGCNGGGNTTATCGCTCTTAACATCCAGAACGCATTTCAGGATGATAATAACAATACTATTCGTGATAACGGTGAAAGAGAATTTCGTGTTCGTGCTGTTCAGCATCCAGGTGAAAATAGTAAACACAGAATTATCCTCGAGTTTGATACTGGGGATGTTAACATCAGTCCGGCTTATGAACGCACCGGTAGAAGTTTTGATGACGTCGCAAGTTCGTCGATTGATTCATGCGTAAATCAAACACTTTGTGTTCACGGTGATTCATCTCTTAAAGATCAAAATGCCGGTTCAGCAGGTGACGACTATAATGGTGAACAGGTTGTCGAAATTAAATACGTCGGTGGTCCTCAGGTTACTGAATTTGATGCTGGTGAAGCAGATGACTTTTGGGGTCAGGTCGAAGAAAATACCACGCGTGATAATCTAATCGAAGCTATCAAGACAGCCACAAATGGTGGAACTGCAGACTGGATGCGGGTCGGTGTTGGTACTGTTAATACGATTACAGTTTTCTCAGATGTAGCAATTCCAGGTGGCGATCCAAACCAACCTAAGTCGGCAGATAGTGCCGGTGATCGCCTGAACTTCACAAACTTCACTTATGCAACTGATACAGATGGCTATCCATATAGCACCGCTCCAAGCCAAGACGGGTTTGACGAGTTTCTTGACCGAGGAGTATTTAGTTTAGACTTTAACGGTGATGGCTTTGTAGATTCTTCTGAGGTAATGCGAAACGGTGTGGTTGATACCAGTTTCAGCTATCTCTCTGCAAAGGAAACTGAGCTTAGAAACCGTCGCCCCAATAATCCGGCCGTACCGCTTGGCATTAGCTCACTGTCTTCAACTGAAATTTTTGAGGTCGATTTTGGTTCGGACTGGACAGGAATTGACCTGGCTCAGGGAGTTAGTGATGCACTGATGGCAAGAGCTGGTGACGCTACTTCGAAAATTGCTCAGGATGAAGTAACCTCCGACGTAACCGGCGCCGTTGTCCAGATTTATGATGTTCTCAATGAGTCCGGTATCAATTTTGGTTGGGATGTTCATAACGATCTTAACTTGGATGGCATTGTCGATTCCGGTGAAATTGAAGGTCATGCGAAGATCATGGTTACGGACGACCCACATAATCTTGGTGGTCCGGCACCAGGCGGTCTTATCACTGGTTTAGCATGGATTTACGAAACTCAAACAGAGTTGGATTTAGGTGTCGATGCCAATTTTGATGGTGATATAGATAATTCCTTCGTGTCATATCAACCGCGTTTGTTTGCGGTGTCCGACTCAGAAACCGACACGAGTCCGGCTGGTGGTGCGAGAAGTGTTGGCGGCGGTTTATTCGAGATTACGGATCCGTTGGGAACGATTCCAGGTGTACCGACAGCATTGGAATATATACCGACGGCATTCAATCTCCGTGGAATTAACTTCCAGGGTCTCGTTGCAGGTCCTGCCCATGTCGAAGATGGTAAATATGCCGAAACATTGTTCGCAATTGACGCTGACGGTGTTGTCTATGCATTCGATACAGCCGGAAACTTCCAGAGTGTCTTCGCAAGTGGTCAGAATTCCGTTGATACCGGACTAAAGAATGCAAATGGACTTGCATTTGGTAATTTAGATTACAACCTATGGCACTTTACCGATACACGTGGCACGGATACAGGTCATGGTGTAAATGCATCAAGTTTGACAAATCAGGCAGCCCAGGACGGTGGAACGAGCCTCTATTTTGGGTTTGAAGATTTGCTAGTAAATGACGTGTTGGATTCATCCAACGCGGCAGACGCTGCACGACTTGTATTTGATAATCCGAATATTCTAGATAACGCTGGTCGTGGCGCTGGTGTAGGAAACTATGATTTTGCTGGTGGTGCATCTGGATCATTAACGACCAAGCCATTCAGTCTTGATGATTACAGTAATGGCGATGCGGTTCATCTTTTCTTCAATTACTGGCTTGAAACGGAAGATGCTAGCGGTGATCTGGATTCATCAACGGCTGCTGGTTACATGGCTGACAGTTTCCGAGCCTATATCAGCGTTGAGGATGGTCAATGGCAGTTACTAAGCACTAATAATGCTTTCGAATGTGATGAGGATGCTAACCCAAATACATGCACAAATCGAGACGATGAGTTTGATATGGGTGTGGAAGTCCGCGAGACATTTGATACCGCAGACTGGCGCCAAGCGATGGTCGACTTGAGCTCGTATGTTGGAAATGGAAATGTTCGACTCCGGTTCGACTTTGCAACCGGTGGAGCGATGTCAACTGGCGATGTGAATCTGGATTCCGTAGGTCAACCAATCTATCCGGTTGGCGGTCAGGAAATAATCCTTAAACCAGGTTATGAACTAACAGATGGAGACACTGTCACGATTGACGGTGAGACGGTTGAATTTGACCTTGGCTACACTCTTTCCATCCCAGCCGGTAGTTCCTTGCAAGCTGGCGATGGATTCACCGTGACCTACAAAATCGGTTATGACGATGCGAGTACGACTATCGACGANCGTATTTCAATTACCGAATCGTTCCTGTTCGAGGANACAACTCCAGGTTGGAGTTTAGAAGTAAACCGTGCCGGGACTGGTGAAGTAATTATTCCTTTCGCCNCCGGGCAAACGGCNAAGGAAGTTACANCAACTGCAGAGTCGATAATGAAATTGGCATTNGANNCGCTNATTCTGCCAGNTACCNNTTCAAATACAATCGAAGNTGGGNNGCTCGCTGAAAATNNCGGTACGATCGCGGATGCCGTNGTAACNNNATTAGTGGGNGGGAACTTCAATTACCANGCCANAGGCGAAATCGGNGGTAGCGCTGTNCCGGATGANATTAGCACACCAGGTGATGATAGCCTGATGGATGTGGACCTAATCCAAATGGAGCCACGCGCGGGTGANGTGATCGATGTTAAGGTCACTGTAAACGTACCGTCAACNGGTGACTATCTNCAACCAGCTCTGCGATTCTTCGATGAGTCTGGTGCAGTATTNAATGTCGATGTTGATTCGACAATCGTCCCGGCCGGTGGTGTCGGTACAGCTGAACTCGAAGTAACAGCCCGTGTTATNGCACCGAAAACGGGCAANATGTATCTGGGGATCAGCAGTATTGGTAACGAATCCTATGATGCTGTTGGTGGTGGAGGTACCACGCTCCCGATTGATCCGGATACAGGACTTCCACGCGAAGTTGGGCAGTATGATCTGCAGATTGAAACTCAGGATCCAGATTGGCCCGTAATTCGCTATGCCAACAATCATCTGCAACTCGTATTGGCAGACGAGATTACATTACACGGTCCGACTGATAGTAAGCTCTCAGCCAGTGGCTTAAGTGGGGCGACGCAGTCAGGCTCGGGAAATAGTCTGGTTGACATCCGTGTAAACATGAGTGCTGAAGAAGTTGCTGAGTCATTCAAGCGGGCATATGCATCATTGTTTGCAAACGGACAGAATGATGTGGTTAAAGGTGGTACGAACAGTATTTTTGTAATTGGTCATGAAGTAACTGATGCTGGCGACTTCTCGGTCAATGGCTTATTGCCCGGTGAAGCCGCGGACAACTTCTACAACAATAATGGCGCTGCAAATAACCAATTTGAAGGTGTTTACATAGACGACGTGTTTATCGCGCCAACTGAACGTGGAATGATTGTGACTGGAGGAGCGAACCAAACTGGATTCGTTGCCAATCCAATCGCGGATGCAGATCTGATCACAACAGGCACATATCAAGTTGAGATTCGCCGATCTTTTGAATACGGCGAGATTACTGAATCTGATCTCAATGGCGATGGTTTAGATGAGACCTATTACGCTGCGTTCAGTGAATACCATACAAACGATCGTTTTGTAGAACAAAGAAGCTTGGTGTTCCCGGATGGCGCAAGCCTTTACAATGGCCTGACGTTTACCATCAGTGATGGGGTGTCTGAAGTAACGTTTGAATTTGCAGACGTGGCTCTGGGTGGCGATGTACAAGCAGGTAATCAAGCTGTCTTGTATAGCGTTGACTCGACAGATGGCGAAGTTGCACTGGCATTTGCCAATGCAATGAATTCAGATGCTGTTCAATCAGTACTTGATATCAAAGCGGCTGGTCGGGACTTCGGCGGTGCGATTCGCGTTGACAATACATCGAGCAACGTGATTAATCTCTTTGGGAATGCACTTTTCTTCGCTGACGGATCTGTTGAGGAAGGCTTAGAGCCGGCAGTATTTGCAGCAGAACCAGTCATTGATGGTGTCATGCTCGCTGAATTCATCACAGCTGACGACATGGCAATATCAAACGTCACACTTACATCAGGCGCAAATTCAGCCGGTACCTTCAGCTCAGGTCACGATGTCATTGGCATTGCGAAGGGTGTCGTGTTATCTACAGGCGATGTTACTCAGATCGGCCAACCCAATACTGATACTGAATTATCGGGCGATGCGAGTGGTGTGCCGAGTGCAACCATTGATTCGGCAATGGGTGTGAACTCCGTTGACAGTACAACCCTCACTTTTGACTTTGTTGCTCAAGGTTCAAACTTGTATATGAATGCTGTATTTGCATCGGAAGAATACCCGAGCACACTGCCATATGCTGTTTCAGATAAGGTTGTAGTGGTGATCGACGACCTTACAACGTCAGGCACGACAGTTGATTTCTCTGTGGTGGAACCAAGTGTGGGAGTTCATGTTTCCAGTAGCGAGGTTCATAACGGTGATTTATTTGGCATCGATCCGAAAAATGCTCACTTGTACAACGATAACTCAATTGAGCACAACGGACCTGCCCTCAACGATTTCTATTCTGACGGTAATACTAAACGGGAAGTCTTTGCGTTTGATGGTTTTACCAGTGTAATGCGGATGGAAGCAAACGGCCTAACTGCCGGGAACTCCTATCGCATGACTATTTCAATTGCCGATGTGGAAAATGCTCAGCTGGACAGTGCGATCTTTATTGAAGCGAACAGTGTAGGTTCCGTCATCACATTTGGCGAGGATCGAGATTCTGTCATCGGTGGTATCCACTGGGAAGGTTATGGTGATCCAAACCTTGAGCGTTTGCAGGGTCAAATCATAATAGACAGCAATACGTTCACAAGTAACGCAGAATTTGGACTCAACGTTCAAGCTGGCACGAGAACGGATGCGAGAGTTCCGTTAGCCGGCGACTTGCCACATCCAGGTGCAGCTCGTAATCTCGGCGCAGGGAACCCGGAACAGTTGGCACCAGGTGTTGTTGTAACTAACAATATCTTTGCGAATAACGAAGCCGGGCAATTGCGTATCTCTGGCGAGGACACCACTGGTGTTACGTCCACTGGTATCGTACCCTTTGCACGAGTCGTGAATAACACCATTGTTGGTGGTACAGATGGGTCAGCACGTCCTGGTATCGTTGTAGAGAATAACGCTAGCCCAACCATTCTCAATAATATCATTGCCTTTACCACGACAGGTATCTCAGTAGACGGTACGTCAGACACCACAATCGTTGGGGGCAATGCGTACGCTGACAATACAGCAGACGTCAACGGCATTGTTCAAGGAGATTTTGCGATTAATGTAAACTCCGGTGATCCGTTGTTTACAAATCTTTCGGCAGGCAACTTCTATCCTGCAGGATCTTCGAGAGTTGTGGATGCATCGCTTAATTCTCTTCAAGATCGTTTAAGCCTCGAGACGTTGAGGGAGTCTGTTGGTATTGCACCAAGTCCAATCATTGCTTCAGATGTCGATCGATTTGGTCAACTACGAGTCGATGATCCGCAAGTTGCCCCACCGGTTGGGTTAGGATTTAATGTCGTTAAGGATCGGGGTGCAGTCGAACGAGCTGACTATACGGGTCCAAGTGCCTACCTGATTATGCCGCAGGATAATGATCGTAACGGGGTAGATCTCAATCAGGATGAGAACAATGTAAAGTTAAACGACATGCCTCTCAGCGAATTCCGTATACAGCTTGTGGATAATGTTGTACCGATCACAACACAATTTGGATCGATGATCGATGATTCCACCGTCGCGGCTAATGCTGTGGAAGTGTATCAGTACGAAGGTTTGAATCAGGTAATAGTCGAAGCATGCTGTGGCGATCTAACCCAGTTCAATAATAGAAAATTAGAGCTCGGACGCGACTATAGCTTCAATTACGATGCAACTAATGATGTAATCAGCATCAAATCTTTGGCTGGTTCCTTCGAGCAGAATAACTACTATCGGATTACGATTCGAAGTGGTGACGGTACGGTGCTGGAGATCCCAGCTGGAATCGACCTTCCAGATGCTGCGACGTTTGATATCACGGATGAGGACGGTCAAACAGCGACCTTTGAGTATGACTCCGGATATGTGCTGCAGATGCCACAGGGCTCGACGCTGGTATTGCCCGATGGTGACGACTTAGATTCACTTGACCGCTCGACATTTGAAATAGCAGGTACTCTATCGAGTGTGATTTTCGAGTTCGATACCGATGGAACCGTCTTCGATACAAATCAGGCGATCACTTATGGTGTAAACGCGACTGCTACTGAAATCGCAAATACGGCGGCAACCGTAATGAATGCAGCAGACCTTGGTCTACACGCCAAAGTCGTTGAACTGGATGATGATCAAATTGGTATTCATGTCGGTGCAAACCGCGACCACGCAATCACATTAGGCAATTCAAGTCCTATCACGGAAGTAGGAATCGCTGGTGCAATTGACCACCACGACAGTCTAATTGTGGATGATGGAACTGAAGCAATTGAGTTCTACTTCGATTTCACAACTGCGGCTGACAGGGATACAGATTTTGTGCCTGCCGATAGCGTGAATGAGGCAGTGTCGATATTAGTGCGGCATGACATGACGCACGTTGAACTCGCACAAGCACTGTCAATTGCCATTTCCAATAAGGGTCTTGGTTTATCACCTACCAGTAATGCAGACGGATTGACTCATGTGGGAGGTAACTTCAACCATCGGATAGATCTGGCAAACGCACCAAATATTACGGTTGACGGTGCACCGGGACTTTTGAATACGCCTCTAAGCATACAAGTTTTGGGGCATGGTGATGTTGTTCTGGCCGAAGACGGCGATACGTTCCAGGTTACAAATAGTGTCCTGGGGAGCACCGTTCTGTTTGAATTCGATGATGATGGAAGTATCAATGATTCGACTGCCGTTGCAGTGAATTTCACGGACACATCGTCGGTGTCAGATGTGGTTACCGAAATCGTCACCGAGATAAACAATACAAATCTGGAATTGGAAGCATTCGAGTCCTCAAACAGCGTTGTAGGATTCGTTGATAGTTCTGCTGCAGCAGTAACAGTTGGTACAGCAGTTGGTGCGATCGACGTGTTTGGTACTGCAGGGCTGGACCCGGCCGTTGCAATTAGCTACTCGCCATTTGAAAACAACGAACAAATCGCCGAGGCGACGGCTGATGCCATCAATAGCGTAAGCGGCACGATTCTTGATGGTGTAATGGCAACCAGAGATGTAGATTCGGTAACCATCAACGGTGCACAATCCGTCGTCTCATCGGATATGGATATCTTAAATGTTGTTAGTAGAACCGGTGTGAAAGACCATGCTGGCAACGCACTTCTGCCCAACAGTGAGATAGACAAGGCAGAGTTCATAATTGAAACAGGGGTTGAGCTGGATTACGGTGACGCACCTCATTCATATGCAACAAACAAAGAGAGTGGTGGTCCCACGCACGTTGTTGTAGAAGGATTCTCGTTGGGTGAAAACGTAACCGTTGAAGCAAATGCAAACGTAGATGATGGTGACGACGGTGTCGTATTTAGCGAAGTACTGGAATCAGGCTTCACATCGGAAATCACGGTGACGTTAAACAATTCAGCACAATTGCAAAATGCCGTGCTTGATGCTTGGATTGACTGGGACCGTGACGAGGTGTTCGGTGAGCACGAACGAGTGCTAACAGCACGACCGCTGGATTCAGGTGAACAAAACATCGATATTTCTGTACCCGCCGGTACACTCCCAGGTCGTACTTATGCAAGACTTCGGTTGAGTACAACAGGTGGTCTGTTACCAACAGGCCCGGCATTTAGCGGTGAGGTTGAGGACTATCAGATTACGATCGGTGGTAACCCATGGATGAATCCATTTGAACCGCTTGACGTTAATCGTGACGGTCACATCACTCCAATTGATCCACTACTTGTGATAAACAAACTGAATGACCTGGCATCCGGTGATGACGGTAGATTGCCTGTACCAGTCCCGGAGGACTTTAAGCCTGAGGATGTTGGCTATCTAGATGTTAATGACAACGGTTATGTTGATCCGGGTGATGCACTTCGTGTTATAAACAGGCTGAATGAGATCTTCGCTGAAAGCGAAGATGCAGCAGAGGGCGAGTTCAGTAATCTTGAAGATGTGATTGCTGCAATTAGCTATGACGTGGAAGAAGCTCGCGATAATGACGAATCAGATCACGATGATTTCTTCGCCGGACTGTAATCTATCATACGTTAAGTTTCCTTGAGGTTTGGCCAATTGCAGCATACTGCGATTGAACTAACCAATTAGTTGCCG
>PBOZ01000002.1 GCA_002724555.1 Rickettsiales bacterium | reverse complement strand
GAGGCGGCTGACGTTGTAAAAGTGGCAGAAGGCGTGCGTTCTCAGTTTCCGGTATTTAAACGGTTGCCGCATCTAATCGTGGACTGGAAAACACCTCCCACTGTCGGTTCTCAATGTAGTCCTCAGTTTTTATTGGTATTGTCTGACGAATATAGTGGTGCAACACCGGAGATCGATATTGCGCTTAATCCCAGATTGGATTACGAATACGAAAGTGCCACAACTGAATTGCAAAGGAGCGAGAAGGGGCATTGGGATTGGTTTTTTCCATTTGCCCTAACCAAGGGCGGATTGAATTGCCTCCCTGGCGACTACATTCTAAGTATCGCTATCCGATTTACAGGTCTTAACCGACCGACACTACCTCGCCATTTACGCACTGATATTCGGTTGACCGTGCCGCTAGCATCCGATGGTGAACAAGTACTGGAGATTGATGCAGACGGGAAATCAATTGTGAATCTCCAGGGTATGGATTTGAGACAATTTGGAACAATTAAACTATCCGGATCAGATGACGCAATCGTCAACGCGCTGCACGTTGCCGGTAAAGAAGCGGAATCCAAACATGATGATGCGGCTGATCGTATCGTGCATGAGTACCGTTTGCGTCCGGATAACAGGTTTGAATTTGAGGCCTTATTTCTCTCGGAATCCATCACGGATGGAAGTAAGGCTCCCAAGGCATCAATTACGCTGGGTGAACGAAACGTGATTCTGTATTCACAGCCAGCGTTGCGGTTGGGACGCAGTCGAGCCGCTGATATTGTCACTAGATTCTTACCAAGATCTGAGGAGCATGACAAGCATTCGAAAAACTTATCTCGAATCCATGCCGATTGTCTACTTAATGAAGATGGGATGTTGATAACGAGTGAATCGAGCACTGGATTTGAACTGAACCACACACCCAGTGGCGATTCCGGCGAGATGTTATTGCAGAAGGAAGGATTAAATGATCCGTATGACTTGCGCCTTGGCCAGTTTCTGAAAACGCAATTTAAGATGACTGTTGTGCCAATTGGAAACAATACAAATCAAGTCCTGAAACGTCAGGATCGTCAACGAATTGAAGATCTGGCAGAGCGCAATCACATGCGACAGTCACGACTATGGAAAATCAGTGAATCAACTGACTGGGAATGTGTTCATTTCAAACGGTCGGAGAATCTTGAAGAAGAAGAGTATGTCGTCATTTGCCAGTACGTGCAGATCGGTTCATCACCTAAGCTCTGTGGGATTACGCACAAGCATCTGCCAAGCGTGGCAGCGAGGATTCTATATTTAAACGAAACGTTCCACATCTGCGGTTACGACAACTCATCGGAGGTTTCGATAAACGGACACAGCCTGCAGACGCATGAAGTTGCGCCACTATCATTTGGAGACATTATTGATGTCTCCGGCGTGAAATTGGAATTTGATAAGGCATACCAAATGCATATGTGATGTGTTTATTGTGGACGGCGGATGTCAACGCTTGGTTTTGGGCAATCTGCTTGTATGCTACTTGGATTGGTTTCACGGGCATTATCGGATATGCAATGCATGAGCACGTTTATTCACAACACATCACGGCGTTCTGTATCTTGCTGACATCATGTGTCGGCACTTGGGCGACGTGGAATCACACGGAGAAAATAATCAAAGCGAGGCTGTTGCTAATAGCGGTTATGGGCCTGGCCTGGTGTGCTGCGCTTATGTATTCCCATGATGCTTATGAAAATGCAACGAGGGGTTATCTGCTCCGGTAGTAATATGAGGGATATATGGAGTGTGGAGCCGATCCGTGCAATACGGAGGAGGTAGGAAATGCGAAAGCGATCGTCTGTGAGCAACCGCGGCGCTTAGCGATCGGCACCGGCCGAATACTAAATCTGCAGGGCTTTGTAACGAAGTAACCTTTATGCTCGATACCGGTGAATGAAAGCATGTAGAATGTCCTACATGAATCGTACACATCTCCTTTTCGCCGTTGTTGCAGCCTGGGTTTGCTCTGCGTGTGCATTTGCACAGGAAGCTAACAAAACAACAAACGATATTTTTGCAGTCAATACCGACAACGGTCATTTCTTTGCATATCGAAGTGCTGATGAAATGACCATGCAAGAGCTGCATGCTTGGGTTGATCAATACGCAGACTCCAAAGTCACCCACTTATTCATATGTCCGAATGCCCGTAGGGCGAGCTTTCGTAGTAAGACACGCGAAGCAATCTGGGATCCGACAGATGGAGTAGCCCCTGATCATCGGTGGCCAACCAATGCCAAAATCCTGCATGACAAAGGGATTGATCCCTATCAAGTGTGGATTGATAGGTGCAGGGAGAAGAATATCTCGGTTTGGCTTAGTATGCGCATGAATGATATGCATCAGGCTGAGGACTTCGACAACTTTCAACACTCCTCCTTCTGGCGTGAAAATATAGATTTGTGGCGGGAGCCACATCATGAACATGGCTCTGGTTTGAATTTCGCCTATAAAGAGGTTCGAAGGTACGAACTTTCATTTGTTAAAGAACTCCT
This sequence comes from Rickettsiales bacterium, assembly GCA_002724555.1. Classification (GTDB taxonomy): domain Bacteria; phylum Pseudomonadota; class Alphaproteobacteria; order UBA8366; family UBA8366; genus UBA6544. The sequence continues at coordinate 10,709 of PBOZ01000002.1, read as the reverse complement.
TCAGCGATACGATCTGGATGGGATTGAATTGGATTGGATGCGCAATCCTAGCCATCTGTCTCCGGATAAGGCATTTGAAGAGCGTGTACATCTCACAAGTTTCATGCTTGATGTGAAAGCATTAGTTGAAAAATGGTCTCGGCGTAGAGGCCATAAAATTGGTGTAAGTGTCCGTACACCAACTCATCCTGATGCGTGTGCTGGTGTAGGGATCGATGTGATTGATTGGGCACATCGGGGGGTGGTGGATCTGATTGTTGCGACTCCGTTCTATTTTTCGTCGGACTTTGACATCCCATTTCATTTGTGGAAAGAACGACTACAGGGGACCCCAAAACGTGTTTCGGTCATTGGAGGTATAGAAAGCACAGCTCGTCCCTGGATATTTGGCACGCCTGTTGGAAACACCTTATCCACGCTTTATGGATTTGCGGCAGTGGGGCATATGCGAGGAGCAGACGGATTTTATCTGTTTAACTGGATGGATCGTACAGACTGGCCAATCCCATACAGCACTTATCCTGCATTGCTTAACACTGGTTTGGGTGTGGAGCTCGTGACAAACAGTAGCCGCCGCCATCCGGTGTGCTTTCGTGATGTTGTACCAGATGGTTTTCCTAGCGACACCCAACTACCTGTCGATGCGTCCGCCATATCAACCATCCGGATACAAGCTGGAACTAAGCCACAGAGTGGCCAAGTGTCCATAATTGTCGGTCTCGCAAAACGTGAAGGTGTCACTAAAGCGGTACTGGAAGGCAGTCTGAACGGTCAAGACTTAGCCGAAACAAGCGAATTTAAGTTCTTAAAGCAACTAGGTGGTGACAGTGCCCGTGCAATCAGCTTCTCGTGTCCATTGGACTGCGTGAAGTCTGGCTACAACAATTTTAAGATCAAGCAAGCAAATGATGGTGTACCTCAGCAAATCGTTTGGATTGAATTGCGGATTGATGCGGAAAAGTAACCGTGTAATTCAAAAGTGGCATGCAATAAGTTATATGCAATAAGTGATATGAAAGATGCAAGCGAATATCGCAACTTTACTCAGCAATACCAGCAGGTAACCTCCAAAGAAACAGATCGCCCATTATCATCGCACGCTCAGCTAACCAATAATCTGCGTTACATTCAATTCAAACGCATTGCGCGAGGTGGAAAATGCGATATACAAACCTGCAGGGACCTACACTTGGGTCGGGTGGTTTGCTATAAGACGCTGCGGTCTGAATTTGAAAATGATGATACAGAGCGTGCGCTCTTTCTGCGTGAAGCCCGAATTACTGCAATGCTGCAGCATCCCAACACTCCCCCTGTCTACGAAGTGGGTATTGATCGTAAGGGTCGCTATTACTTCACGATGAAGCTAGTTGTTGGCAGTACGCTCCGGGAATTAATTGATCAATATCGACAAGGTAATTTCGCGGATGACATGAAGTGGGGAATGCAACGACTTGTTGACGTTGTTTTGCAGGTCGCGCAAGTGTTGAATTATGCACATTTGCATGGAGTCTCTCATTGCGATGTTAAACCTGAAAATATCGTCGTTGGCGAGTACGGTGATGTACTATTGTTGGATTGGGGATTAGCAAAAGTGCAGGAGGCTGCTGAGTCCGAAACAGACGATGATGGAGATCGTCTGGACATAGACCGAAAGGCGGCAAGCCCGCGACAAGGTACTCCACTTTACATGTCTCCGGAACAGGTGGTCGGAGAGGAACTAGATCACCGAACAGATATATACTCACTGGGCGCTATTTTATTCGAGATTCTCACTCTACAAACGCTCGCCTGGGGGGACAATATGCAGCGGCTGTTAAACAATACAGCCAATGGCAAACACCCTGCACCGAGCATCATTGCGCCTGAACGCGAGATTCCAATAGCATTGGATACGCTTTGCTGGCGTTGCATTCAGCGTGAGCGGGATGAACGTGTGCAATCGGTTTTGGAGATAATTCACGAGTTGCTGTATTGGTTTTGGGTCGAATCTAGCCAACGGCCTGTGTAGAAAGAGTTACGCACTAAGTTCCCGCATCCTCCGTTGCTCTCAGTTGTCGCCAGGTCCGACGGGAGTTGCGATTAGGACAAGTCGTTCGCTTAGATGCTCGCGTCTACAACCTTGCTAAACCAGCACGTCGTGTAGCACGTTTCCATGAACATCAGTCAAACGAAAATCTCTACCCGCATAGCGATAAGTCAATTGCTCATGGTCGAGTCCTAACTGGTGCAGGATCGTGGCATGTAAATCATGCGTGTGTGCAGAATTCTCAACAGCCATAATCCCATGTTCATCGGACTTGCCATACGTAATGCCGCCTTGAACGCCGCCACCGGCCATCCATGACGTGAAGCTGAAGTTGTGATGTTCCCGCCCAGGGTGCTCAGCACTTGCATTAAACGGAGTACGGCCAAATTCTGATGTCCATACAATCAGCGTGCGTTCCAACATGCCGCGTCGTTTTAGATCGCGAATTAATCCGGAAATCGGTTTGTCGATGTTCTTCGCTAAACGCTCGTGATCCGCCATGTTTCCGTGCGAATCCCAGTTACTATTGGATCCAACGTCAATAAGCTCAATGAATCGGACGCCGCGTTCAGCAAGACGGCGAGCCATCAAACATTGCCAGCCAAATCCTGTTGTGTCATCACGGTTCATCCCATACAGGTCTAGAGTTTCTTGTGTTTCCTCTGACAGGTCAAAAGCCTCTGGTGCCGCCTGCTGCATGCCAAAAGCCGTTTCAAATGATCGAATCCTCGCATTGATCGCTCGGTCCTCAGTTCGCTCTCCCTGATGGCTTCGATTCAGTCTACGCAATAACCCTAATTCCATCTGCTGAAGGCCACGCGTCGCAACACGCGGAGCGATATTGGCGACGGGTTCTGCACCAGGGATGACATGTGTGCCTTGGTGGCAACCAGGAAGAAAATCACTAGCCCATGTTTGAGCGCCGGCGTAAGGTGCTGCAGGTGCCAGTACCATAAAGGATGGTAAGTTTTGATTGACTGTGCCCAAGCCATAACTGACCCAGGAACCGATACTTGGACGAGCAAACTGGGCGGAACCGGTATGTGCAGCGAGTGTTCCCTTGTCGTGGCCATCACTTTCGCAGTGCATAGCGTTAAGCACGCAAATATCATCAATTACACCAGCGATATTTGGGAATAAATCACTGACCCAAATGCCGTTTTCACCGTACTGATGAAACCCCCAACGTGATTTGATAAGGTAGCGTTTGAATTCACCGGTCTTATTTAGCCATCGTGATGCGGTTATGGACTTGCCATGATCCTTGGCTAGCTGTGGTTTATGATCAAACGTGTCGACATGTGACACGCCACCGGTTGCGTATAAAAAAATCACACAATCTGCTGCAGCATCAAAGTGAGATGACCTCGAAGCAAGTGGATCTTCGGTCTCTGCTTTCAGATCTGCACACATGCCTGTAAATGCAGTCATCGCGAATCCGCCAGAAGCGGTGCGTAAGAAGTCTCTGCGATTGTTTTTAAACGGTTGAAACATTTGTTTCCAAATCGATTAATTAGTCAATAAATAGAAATCCATTACTGGTTAGCATTACTCTGGCAAATGCTGACCATGCCTTTTGGTCTCGGGTGGATTGGTCGGCGTCAGGTAACTGTTCCTGATAGTCCGTTACGAAATCAACTGCGGCGTTAAAGTCTTCCTCGGATGGTTGTCTGCCATGAGCTATCTCAAAAAACAGTCGGATTCGTCCTTTGACTGTGGGTTCATTAACTGCCACGCGATGAGCAAGCCAATGGGCTTGAGCATGGACGAATTCTGAGTTCATTAAATAAAGTGCTTGTGTTGGGGTAACGGTTGTTTGACGTTTGGCGATGCTCACATTTGGATCAGCCGAGTCAAACAGCTCAAGGTAAGGATGCCTGCGATTGCGCTGTTGCATCAGATAAACACTGCGGTGACTCGATCCGTAAACCGCATGAAACGGATGGTGTATTGTGAAGCCCCAGGTGTTTACATCGGGAAACGGGTGAGGCTTCGGTTTGGTGGTGTCCAGTTGCTGGCTGACAGCCAGCATCGAGTCACGCATGGACTCGGCATCAAGTGGTCGCCGGTTGTATCGCCAGAGGAGTTTGTTTTCGGGATCCTTTTGGATTCCTGTCGGATGGGCATCGCTGGCAATCTGGTAAACCCTCGATCGCATGATTAATCGATGCAGTTGTTTTATGGACCAATTGTTTGCGACAAACTCGGATGTCAGCCAGTCCAGAAGTTCCGGGTGTGTGGGTTGCGTTCCACGGAATCCGAAATCGCTTGGTGTAGCGACAATTCCACTCCCGAAATGCCACTGCCAGACTCGATTCACAAAAACGCGGGCGGTAAGTGGATTCTCTGGGCGTGTTAACCAATGTGCCAACTGAAGGCGCCCACTGCCAGATTCATTGTCGGCAATGGCATCCCCTCCAAGGACCTCGAGGAAGCGGCGCTGTACAACGCCACCGGGCTTGTCAGGTTCACCGCGTAGTTGAATGTGCGCGTTGACGGGTGTTCCTTCGCTCACACCGTAGGCAACTTCGTAAGCTGAAGTTTGGCTGAATTCCGCCTTCCGTGTTTCTAGTTTCTCTATTTCTGATTTAATTTGCACCAGACGTGCTTTATCCTCGTCAGAAAGCTCGCCTGGTTGCACCTCAACACTGCCCGCTGCTGCAAATGGAGTGTATGACAAACCGACATTGTCGATGTCTCTGGCACTTGCTGCACCTTCGATGTGCCCAAACGCATCACAAATAAAACAATCAACTACTCCATTCCAATTTGGTGCAGCCTTCTTATCCTTAAAGCTCGTTAAATCCTCTTTTGTGCCAACAGTGCCAGAGTAGGATTTATCCTCGGGATCAATTGCGATTTGCAGGGTATACCAAGTCCCGGGGACAAGCTTTCGCAGTACCTCCCATGTCCCACCATTCTTAAGTGCAATTTCAGAACGGCTGACGCTAATATCCACGGCCGTTGACTNTATGACGCCTTNACCGAGATAAATCCTGTATGCGCCATCCTGACTTGCATCGGCNTGAGTACGGAAGTCGACGGTGAAATGCATCTTNCGACCATCCGAGGNATTGAGGGGTCTTGGAAANACATAGCGGATNCCATCNGTCGGTACACTGCTGCCAATGTGCACTCCACGNGTNCCTGCTGGATGGACATGACGATANGGGCTTTGNGAGTCTTNACGTACNTCAATGGGACCGGCACACACCCATGGNGAGGTTAAAGGCTTTTNNAATTCCTGAGATTCAAANCCGAGGTCGACNCCTCCGGCAACCCAACTNGCATCCTTTTCCTGNCGTTCNTGGGCTAACNCNGCAAGTTTGCGATCGACTTCCNCGATCTGCGTCTTCCTTAATTCTTCAAGTCTCGTTACTTCAGTTGGTGGTACGATTGCGGGAAAATGAGACGGTCGCTTTTGCTCTTCGCCACCCGGAAAAGCCCAAGTTGTGCTTTGCATGACTCCGTAAAGAGCGTAGTAATCAGCTGCTGATATCGGATCATACTTGTGGTCATGGCAACGAGCACACCCAATGGTGAGGCCCATTGTTGCACGGCCGAGGGAGTCAATGACGTCCGCAAAATCGAGATGCTGATAGTCAGGAGAGGGCTTGTACCCATATCGCTTTCCGATTGCAAGGAATCCTGTTGCAATTACACGCTGTGCGTATAATTCGTCCGGCCCGGACTGAGCAATGATATCTCCCGCGATTTGTTCTCTCAGAAAGTCGTCATATGGTTTATCGCTGTTAAAAGCATTGATTACCCAGTCACGATATTTCACAGCTTCCCGCACTGGGTAATCAGCCCCGTCACCAGCGGTATCCGCATATCTTGCTACGTCGAGCCAATGTCTACCCCAACGTTCACCATACGCTTTGGAATCAAGCAGTCTGTTTACAACGACGCTAAATGCATTAGGACTGGCGTCCTTTATAAAAGAAGCGATTTCTTCCGGCGTTGGAGGAAGACCGGTAAGATCAAAACTTGCGCGTCTGATCAACGTTCGTTTATCAGCATGTGATGACGGAGTGATTCCAGCGGCATTCAGCTTTCGCAGAATGAATTGGTCGACCGGAGTTTTTGCCCACTCTTGGTTGGCGTCAGCATCCGGTACGTTCGGCCGCGTCACTGGCTGAAAAGACCAAAATGACTGCGCATCAGCAAGTGATAGTCGTTTGGAGGCCTGCGTGACGGTTAAATTGGGTGCAGCGGCACCAGTTTTGATCCATTGCTCGATGGCTTTAATCTCGCTAGCTGTGAGCTTGTTTTTGCCGGGCGGCATCTTCAGGTCAGGATCGGTTTGCTTCACAGCATTCAATAGCAAACTGTCCTCAGGCTTGCGTGGAATGAGGGCCGGTCCGCTGACCCCTCCTTTCTCCCAATAATCGCTTGCATCCAAACGTAAATCAGATTCTTGTTTATCCGGTCCATGACACTTTATGCAGTGCTTTATAAATAATGGCCGAATCTGAGATTCATAGAAATCAGTGTCAGATTGCGCAAGCAAGTTGTCATTGCATGAGAAGACCACGATGCAGAACAGTAGGGACTGTGTGGATTGGAGTATGTGTAGTTTCACGAAGCGGGTAGCCAATAATGTTTTGTCACAATGTGTACCCTGACGGAATATTCACATCTTGGGTTACATATCTGAGATTATAACTGTCCAGTTACCTTTAGGCCTATGGTGAAACGTCTGCACGATTGCCGGTAGGGAGTTTTCTTTGCCGTGGTATAATGATGACTATGACACGCATTTTTATTCTTTTAGCCCTGATGCTGCCAGTCGGTGGACTTCAAGTTTCTGTCACGGCTGTAGAACCTGATCTGAAGACCTTCAAGAAGAAGATCGAGCCGATTCTTCGACAGTATTGCTATGAATGTCACGGGCCTGATGGCGAAGCTAGCCCTCGCATGACTCTACTTGATCCGGATCTGTTTAACGGCGTGGATGGCGAAACGTGGCATGATGCACTGAATCGGATCAATGAAGGCAAGATGCCTCCCAAAGATGCAGTGCCATTACCGTCATCCAAACGTAAACAGGTTGTTGCCTGGCTGCAAACAGAACTTGATCGTGCATTAGAAGTAAAACGTAGTACGGGTGGTCGAGTTGTATTTCGCCGGCTCACGAAATACGAATACAACAACACAATGCGGGACTTGTTAGGTATCGATTACGACTTTGCCGAGAATCTGCCACCGGAGTCTCGCAGCGAAGACGGATTTCTAAATAACGGTCAAGTACTTAGCGTTTCACCGCTGCAGATCGAGTATTACCTGCAGGCCGCGCGAAAAGCGATGTCGATGGCGATTGTGACAGGTCCTGCTCCGGAAGTAGTCAAGCAGGAACAGACGGAAAGTGCAAAAGGTGCACGTGACAACGCCGATATTGGAAAGCAACTGGATGGGCGTAGCCAGTTCATCGGTGGAATTTCCACTTTTCCACGACAGGGCAGGGTACGCGTGACGGTTAAAGCGTATTCGGTGGTTCCTGATGGGAAACTCGTTCCCCAGATGCAAGTCAATATTGGGATTCGCAGCGATACTCTTTCACCGAGTAAACCGATGGCCGTTACAGAAGTCACCGGTACGAAGGATGCTCCTCAAACGTTTGTGTTTGAAGATTGGATCCAGAAGTATCCACTGCCTGGAAAGAACCCAAAGTTTCCTGGAATCCAGATTCGGATAAAGAATCTGACCGGAAAGCCGCGTCCAAAGCCACAAAAGGGAAAACCTGCACCGCCCATCACAGACCCCGTAATCGTCGTGGAATCTGTAAGTTTTGAAGGGCCTATATATCAACAATGGCCACCATCGCACCATCAACAAATCCTGCCTGCAACAGAACAGCATGACGATGCTTATGTTTCGCAAGTTATCGGTGATTTCATGCGACGCGCATATCGACGTCCTGTCAGTGCGTCTGAGCAATCGCAAGTCGTGGACTTTTATCACCAAGTTCGTGAGGGTAGCGCGAGTTTTGAAGAGGCGATTAGAGAGACATTTGCCCTTGTCCTGGTTTCACCTGACTTCCTTTATATGGTTGAGCCGGTTAGCGGCAGCAAACGAGAATCGTTGACGGATCATGAATTGGCAACGCGGCTCTCATATTTCCTGTGGAGCTCGATGCCGGATGCGGAGCTGTTTAGACTCGCGGATAACGGAAGGCTTGATGACGAACTTGGCAATCAGATCGACCGGATGCTCGACGATCCTCGCAGCGAAGAGTTTGTGCGTAACTTTGTATCTCAATGGCTCGACTTGTCGGGACTGACACGCGTTGCAGTAAATCCGGAGTACTATCCGAAGTTTAATGATGATTTGAAAAGCGATATGGCGGAGGAGACGATTCGATTTTTTGCGGAAGTCCTGTATTCAGGCTTGAGCGCGGAAAATCTGTTAAGAAGTGACTTTGCTGTGGTAAATGCACCGTTAGCGATTCACTACGGATTAGAAAACAAGCCAGCGGGTCATGCATTTCAACGCATTGCGTTAAATAGCGAAGAGAACCGTGGTGGTTTGTTGACCCAGGGGAGTTTCTTATTAATCAACTCAAATGGGGAAGACTCACATCCAATTCGCAGGGCTGTCTGGATTCTCGATCGCTTGTTAGATGATCCTCCCTCGCCACCGCCGCCAGATGTTCCGGAACTAGATTCGGAGAAGGCTGAATTCGCTGCGTTATCCATAAGGGAGCAATTGGAATTGCACCGTGAAAAAGAGTCGTGCAATAGTTGCCATAAAGGTATTGATCCTTGGGGGATTCCACTTCAAAACTTCGATGCTGTTGGTAAGTGGCGAACAGAAGCTCTGCGAATCGTGAAGAATAAGTCTCAACAGGTAGAGGTTGAAGCAATGGCGTCGCTTCCAGAGCAGTCAGACATAGATGGGGTACAGGCACTTCAAGATTATTTATTGACCTATCATCGGGAAGAATTTGCGAGAGCACTTGTCACCAAGCTAACGACATATGCCTTAGGGCGACGGTTGGAATTGACCGATAAAAGAGACATTGACAGACTCACAGATCAATTCCTAAAGGAAGAAATGAGTTTGGAAAAACTGATTAGTGGAATTGTGCAGTCTCAACTATTTCAGACAAAATAGAAGTAACGATCGTCATTCGACAAAACGTAACGGAATAATAACATGAAGAAATCATGGTATTTGGATCGACGTACTTTTCTTCGAGGCAGTGGAATCGCGTTGACGTTGCCCTGGCTCGAAAGTATGTCTCTAGCAGCAGATGCTCAGGATTCACCTGTACGAATGGCGTCTGTGTATTTTCCATTTGGGGTAAGTCTGCCTGGTGATAAGTCTGAATATGCTGAATGGAATTGGTTTCCGGCCCCGGATGGAGATTCCTATAGATTCCGTAAATCTTTGGAGTCTCTTGAGCCGCTTCGCAAATCTGTCACGGTGTTAGGTGGGTTGTCTCATCCAGCTGGCCGTAAAATGGGCGGCCATGACACGGGTGATATTTTTCTAACAGGCGCAAGCTATCGTGGAACCGAATACCTAAACTCAATTTCGCTTGATCAGTTTGTTGCTCAGCAGATTGGGCAAAAGACACGGTTCTCTTCTCTTGTAATGTCCAGTGATGGTGGCGTAGGCGAACCGACGCGTTCCACGACGCTGTCCTATACACAGGAAGGCCGACCCATTCCGGCGTTGTCGAGCCCTCGACAGATTTTTGACCGTTTGTTTGGTGTTGGTGATGCGACTTCGCAAACTAAACGTCGGTTGCTTAAGAACACTGGAAGTATTCTGGACTTGGTGCTTGAAAATAGCCTTACAATGAAAAACCGGTTGGGTAAGCAGGATCAAAGGAAACTCGAAGAGTACCTTTCAAGTGTGCGCGATATCGAACAGCGGGTGGAACGTTCACAGGCCTGGCTGGACATACCTAAGCCAACGGTTGATGAAGACGCCGTGAATCTGGCTGTGGATCAAAGTTTACCTGTTGAGTATATGCAGGCAATGTATGATTTGATATTCCTTGCCTTCCAAACGGATTCAACACGGTTAGCGACGTATATGTTGGGTCAGGTCGCTGGCGCTACAACGATTGCCAACGCATTCCCAGCATGCATTGGGTTGCAAGGTAACTGGCATGGCCTTGCACATGGTGCTGGCAAGAAAAATGGTGCTGAAAAACTTGGTAAGTTTGACCAGTTATTGACGCAACAGCTTTCGAGGTTCCTGACACGATTGAGCGAGACAGAGGAAGGCGGCGGAACGATGTTGGATAACACGCTAGTGCTTTATGGCAGTAGCAACAGCAAGACGCACAATAACAACAACTATCCGTTAGTTCTAGCTGGCGGTAATGCACTCGGGTTTAAGCATGACCAATATTTGCGATTGAGTGCAGATAAGCCACTAGCGAATGTCTTCGTAACGATGCTAGAACGTATGGGAATTGAGCACGATGGCTTTGCTGATAGTACGGGCGAAATGACAGAATTGCTCGTCTAGTGTTTTAGTGTGTCTGCGTTATTCTCCCATTGCGTGAGCCAGTCAGAAAACGCCTTCATATCCTTATAGCTGATGCACACAACATGATAGGTATCTTTCGGGATACCAAAATGGGGGTCACGACAGCGTTTGATGAGCAACGAAAAGAATAGAAATACAGAGTTAGGTTACGTTGATTCGGAGACAATTGCGCCGT
>PBOZ01000009.1 GCA_002724555.1 Rickettsiales bacterium | reverse complement strand
GGTGGCATTGACGTTACACCGAGTGCAGCCAGCGTCGTTGCAGCTGCACAGTCACCGACCGCATCAATCGCTCTCTCACTAACACCGGCTGCTGCAACCCTGGTAGCTGACGCACAGACACCGACCATAACAAGTGCTTTGTCGCTAACGCCAGCCGCAGCCAGCGTCGTGGCGACCGGAATTTCCCCAGCAGTTTCAAGCGGTTTAACTTTTACACCGGCAGTAGCTCCAAGTGCAGCCAGTGCTGTTTCGCCAACCGTTACTAGTGATATCTCGCTGACACCGGCTGTGGCGAGGTTCGTCGCTGCGGCAATAGACCCAACGGTAGTTGTCAGCGGCAGTTCGATTGTTACACCTGCTGCGGCTGTGGTCGTCTGCCGAGCAAGCGTTCAATCAGTTGATCCTACCGGAATTTTATATATCGACACCCCAAGAATTAAAGCTCCGTCCATCGCGTCAGCACGGATCAAGTCACCAGATATCAGCGGACAAATCGAAAGGTAAATATGGTTACTCAACTCAAAAACACTTCAGGCGATTACATAAAAATCCAAAGCGGCGAAAGTTGTAACCTGACCGGCACTGTGAAAAGTACTGAAGGTGTCACTATTACCTCGCTCACGACTTTCACCGTCACACTTTATGACGCCACATCCGGTGCGATTATCAACAGCCGAAACAAGCAGAACATTAACGGTGTAAATGGCGGCACATTCACATCAGGCGACTATGTTCTCGAACTAGATTCCAGCGATACCACTGCGGTCGGAGACATTGAAGATGATACGACGCAGGATCGCATAGCTCGATTTGAATTCACTTACGACGATGGCGATTCAACGCGTACAGGAATAGAAGAATTCAGCTTCAAAATTGAAAAGATGAAAACAACCATTGGCGTCGGCAGCGGTGCTAATGAAATTACGTTGACTGTTACTGATTCGAGTGCAAATCCTGTTGCGGAAGCAACGGTTTATGTGACTACCGACTTGGCGGGGCAAAATGTGGTGGCTGGGCCGGTGATTACAAATGTAAGCGGTGTAACCCCGACTTTGTTTTTAGACGCTGGCACATACTACTCTTTTTCAAGCCACGCTGATTACACTTTCACTAACCCGCAGACCGTGACTGTCTCATAGCTGACTCAACCTATTACGACAAACATCGAGAGACGATGCGGACACGCACCGCTGCGCAGAGCGCAAGCGGACGCGATATCTCTCCGCTGCCACGCGTGCGTTCGGGTAGACGTAAAACGTCGTGCAAAACTTCTTTTCGTAAGTTTTGCGATACATACTTTAAAGAAGTGTTCAACATACCCTGGTCGGACGACCATCTGAAAGTCATCGATAAAATAGAACGAGCTGTGCTGGCCGGTGGTTTGTTTGCATTAGCCATGCCCCGTGGCTCGGGGAAAACCACTCTCTGCGAAATCTCGGCACTCTGGGCAATCCTCTACGGCCACCGCAAATTCATTTGCATGATTGGTGCGAGTGAAGACGCTGCGGCACAAATGGTTGATTCCATTAAGGCCGAGATCGAGGTGAATGAGTTGCTTGCGGCAGACTTTCCTGAAGTGTGTTATCCGATTGAAAAACTTGATGGCATCGTTAATCGAACAAGCGGTCAGCTTTACAAAGGTAAGCGGACGCACATCACCTGGACAGCAAAAGAAATTGTGCTGCCGTCGATACCTAAGTCGACTGCGAGCGGCGCGATTGTAAAGTGTGCTGGAATCACCGGACGTATCCGTGGCATGAAATTCAAACGACCGGATGGCAAATCTGTCCGGCCTGATTTTGTGATTTGCGATGACCCGCAGACGGACGAATCTGCTCGNAGTCCGTCACAATGCGTCACTAGAGAAACNATCCTNGCGACNGCCATATTGGGACTCGCNGGGCCTGGACAGAAAATGTCNGGNATCATGCCNTGCACNATCATTNGNGACAACGANATGGCGATGCGGATGCTGGATCGNGAAAAGCATCCAGANTGGCAGGGNGAGCTTACCAAGATGGTCTACAAGTGGCCTGATGCTACCAACCTNTGGGATGAATATGCGGAGCGGCGTGCGGAGGAATTGCGATCCGATGGCGACGGTAGCCAGGCAACCGCCTTCTATGCCGATAACCGCGAAGAANTGGATAAAGGCGCGNTTNTCAGCNGGTATGACCGANTCAATGAAGATGAGCTATCAGCGATCCAGCACGCCTACAACCTTCGCATTCGTGATGAGTCTGCATTTTTCTCCGAATACCAAAATGCTCCGGTCGTCGATTCCGAGCAGAGTGATATTTTAACGACCGATGAAATTGCTGAGAAAGTGAATGGCCTCAAACGTGGCGAAGTCCCTGGCGACGTTGATAAGCTCACCTGCTTCATCGACATTCAGCAGAAAGTACTGTTCTACACGGTCGTCGGATTCGCACCCAACTTCAGCGGCTACGTGATTGACTACGGAATTTATCCTGACCAGAAACTGCGGTACTTCACATTACGCGAAGTTCGCACAACGCTTCAGCAGAAAAAACGTGGCGCTGGCCTGGAAGGGGCAATATTTCACGGCCTCGAAACGCTCACTGACAAGCTGCATGACACTATATACACCCGTGACGACGGAGCGGAGCTTCTTCTCGATTTAACGCTTATCGACGCGAACTGGGGACTCACGACCGACCTGGTGCATCAGTTCTGTCGCAACACGAAACATCGCGGGAAAATCATGCCAGCTCACGGTCGCTACGTTGGTGCTGCCAGCAGACCGTTCAATGAATACTCGCGGAAAAAAGGTGAGCGGATTGGGTACAACTGGCGCATCCCGACCGTCAAAGGAAAACGAGTGGTTCGCCACTTGCTATTTGATAGCAATTTCTGGAAATCGTTCCTGCACGCACGGTTTGCTCAACCGTTTGGCGATGCGGGAAGCCTGACGCTATTTAAAGCAAAACCATCGGTTCACCAAATGATTGCAGACCAATGCTGTGCGGAATACCGTATCCGCACGGCTGGACGCGGACGGACGGTGGACGAATGGCGGTTACCACCGAACAAGCCTGACAATCACTTTCTTGACTGCCTGGCGGGATCATGTGTGGCCGCATCGGTGCTTGGAGTGAAACTGTCAGGATTGCGTATGACACCAACGAAACGCGACTCAGACGACGTGGAAGATCCGAAGAAATACAAACGCAAACGAGTAACTTATTTGGAGTAAGAGATGGCTAAGAAAACGACAAAGAAACGTGGGCGACCAAAGGGTAAAGGTAATGCACAGGTGCAGACAGTAGATGTGCGGCTATCGCGTTGCAATAAGTGTGGAAGCACCGAACGCAGCAAGTATTATCAGAAGCGGGAGCTAGCTCTCACAGGAATCAATCAGGATGGCGAGATTTATAACCGCGTCATTTGGCGGCGAACTCGGTGTCTTGAGTGTGATCAGATCCGTGACGACCGCACATACATCTTTGTGCCTCCAACCGATTGACCAGGGGTCGGTGAAAACGTAAAGTGTCTCAAAAGTCCGGCCGGCTTTCCGGGGGAGAAGAAGTAGTGTTCCACTCCCCCGGTTTTTTTATGCGCTGAAACTTTTTGCAATACTATGCCGATCTATATAAATAAATAAAGTCTTTGGCATTAAAGTGCTCTTCGCGGCGGCTGTCAGGTTCTCATTTCTCAGGAAGTACCTCTGACCGCCCCCCCCCGCGGGGGGCGGTGTACATACGTACACTAGTGTACATTTGTCCCCCTAATATCACCTCATATAAGCGATGAGTTATATAAGCCATGATGGATGCGTTATGGCGCTAGATAGTGCACGTATGTGCACTAGTTGCTTGTAAGGCTCTGAGATGGTCTCTAACGCGTTCGGATGCGTTACGGACTATGATACCCAATGCACTTGCTGCGCTCGTTACGGGCTAATCTGTAAAGCCATTTTTAGATGCGAGCGCATAAAAACGGCCGAAAATACTATTTCCGGCCGTATATCGGTAGATTATCGGTAGTGATTAGTTGCGATGATCCATCGCATGTATATCAATCGCAAATCCCGATTCGAGCGCGTTGTAATATTCACGCGTTGTCGATGCTTTTAACTCTAATGCGACTACTTTACCGTGTTTGCGTCCTCTTGGATCGAGAAAACGTAAATCCGTTTTATCACCATCAATTACCGTGAATCCGTTCCAATTGCTCGGAAGTGTTACGTGCTGTTTCCCCCTGGTTGAACCGAAGACAATAGCGCAATTAATGCCACGACTAAGACAGTCAAGAATACCAGCATTATTCGTCTCACTGCGCGATGCTGTTACCCAATAGTTACGTTCCTGTAGTCCGGCACGATGCAAGCACTTTGTGTAGTCATAAAAATATGCTCGCGAGCATTGATACCTATAGAAATATTCCATATCAATAAAATTTTCCCATGGCAAATCCGAAAACATATTCAGACGGAAACACGGTATATAACCTGTTTTAACCCCATGCTTGCATTTATTCTCTAACTCAGTCTCTAGGCGATTCAAGAACCAACGACGATGCTTAAAAAATGCGATTGTTCTAGCAATTTTACCTATATGGATGCTCTCAAAGACCGAACGCAAGCCGGTAGAATCCAAACACGTGTCAGCGCACGTTGTGGCATTTTTACACGTGTTATATCCACTGATTTTGTGTGGCGCTAACGACAATCCAAACGACCGGTAGTCAGTATCTGAGTTATTACTTTTAGCTAACTTCGTGTTTTGATCACCATCGCTAAGTAGTTTGGTGCAATGAATGGTGTAATCGATTGATGCTGTAAACTTACCAGATAGCTTTGTACCTTTTGGAATGTGAACAATTGGTGCACCATGCCGAAAGTCTATAACCTTTACAGAATTTGCGTTCTTTATTTCTTGCGCATAATCCTTTGCAAAGTCTATTTTTACGGTTCGCTTTTTTGTTTGTGTAGTTGTCATAAGTAGTGTTCCTTTTATATATGGTGGTTATTTAGTTTTTGATGGGGCGTAATATCGCCATTCAAGCTGCTCAGCGATTCGCAGCGATCGCGATTGATAACCGCAACTGTAATCAACCGTAGCTTTTTCAATATCCGCTAAATCGTCAAACCATTGGCGATATTGGCGCGATTGAATCATAGCGCTACGCGCATCAATAATCATGTCTCGTACTTTTTTCAAATATCGTAAATTTTGCATTTTTAGGATTCCTTTATATATAAATAGGTAGGTGGTTAACTCATTAGCACGCTAGCAAGAACAACAGCACTTGCAACGGCGATATTGATGAACAAGCGCGTACGCTGTTGTAATTCCTGTTTAGCTTTATTCGCTTGCGCTTGCGCTTGATGATATTCCCAATGCCGGTCACGCTGCATTTTGTCCACGTCCAAAATTCGCATTTTGATTACATCACGCGGAATTTCGACGGATTCCGCGTATGCGTATACGCGTTTCCATGCTTGACCCCTTTTTGGTTTGTCCGTAGCAAAAATATAGTTACTACAGAATTCCGCAGTTGCAAACTTGTCATAATTCGCG
>PBOZ01000008.1 GCA_002724555.1 Rickettsiales bacterium | reverse complement strand
TTTAATTTCACGATCAAAGCCGCAGGCATACGGCCCGCTTTCTCCCAGAACGGGGTTTGGATTAAATTGTTGCTAAACGTTCCAATTTTCTGCTTTTTTTGAGGGGGGGACCGATCCAATAAAAACGAACTAATGCGAGCAAATGCCGATAATTGTGGTTTCTCTAACATCAATACCAATTTTTCAATATTAGAGGTTCTTTTGTTTATTAAAAAAGTACGATTCTCTGAGGGTTGCCATGGAGAGATATTTTTTTGGGTATCCAATAATACTGAATCACCATTTTTATCCAAACCAAACAGCTTCCAACTAACGGGCATTCTTGTAGTAGAATCTAACCCGTTATGCCCCTGTGCAGCACAGCCCAACGTATATGATTTGATATAATCTCCAGGACTAATTTTTTTTGTAAATAAAACAGGAAAGGGACCAGTGCTTTCCCAAAAAGGTTTTGAAATCAAGGAATGGGGGTTATTTTTATTTCCTAAAGATTTCGAATAAAAATAATTTGCTTTAGGTAGTATACGAAAGGAGGGCATTTTAGGTGGTTTTGCATAAATGCGAACATTAATTAAGTGGTCTTTTTCCCTGCAATAACGCCAGTCTCGGGACCCTTCCTGCGCCATTAGACAATATTTCTCCGCTTTACCCCGTAATCTAAATTTTCTATATTTTCGATCTCCGTCAATTTTAAAAACCCATTGGGAATCTCGTGCTAAGAGCTTTGGATCCCAAACTATTTTCAAGGGGTTCCAAGAACCTTTGTTATCCATTCCCTCAAGCCGCCACGCTTTATGTATTGAGCTAGCTCTGCTCTTTTCTGCTTCGAATGGCACATATTTATCGTATTTGAACCAAAGTGCTATCGCCGTAGGTTGAAATGGCCCTCGGCCCAACGGCAACAGAGTGTAGCAATTATCAAGATCGGAGCAGTTAGGCTGTAAACCCTGTCGTTTATTATCGTTTAATGAGGCAATTTCTAACCCTTGCAATTCTGCAAGAATTTCCCTCCATTCACGACCTTGCATACCTTCCAATGTCCTATGTTCTTTAGCGTGCCCCACTAGAATCTTAAATTGAGCGCGGGGAGACAAGATTCCGCCTAAACCAGTGCCGTCTTCGTTGAATGAAAACTGAACTCGGCTCATCCAGAACAATATCTTACTATAGTGATGTGATAGCTCTTTGAAGGAAATCTTCTGCCGACTTCTATCCCAAACGCTCACTCCATCAAAATTATAGTTGAACCAATTAGGCCTCATGAGCATGTCAATTTCGTGCCAGTAATAGAAACGAGATGTCTGGTTCGCATGTTCATATGCTGTCGTAACGTGGGAGGAGGGAATGGCTGTTATTAATGCATAATTTCCTTTCTCTTTGCTGATAAGTTCATTAGCA
The DNA here is from genome assembly GCA_002724555.1 of Rickettsiales bacterium. GTDB lineage: Bacteria > Pseudomonadota > Alphaproteobacteria > UBA8366 > UBA8366 > UBA6544. The sequence goes on along the minus strand of PBOZ01000008.1, from coordinate 7,699 downwards.
CGGATAGCCCCCACTCGCTGGTCATTCAACCGACCAAGTTCTTTCTTAAAGGGTAAAATTCCTATTACTACTAATGCTGAAAAAACAAGAATCACGGTGCTCGATAGTAATTTCTTAGACCACTGGTCCAGGTCTATATTGAAACTCCGCCTCTGCAAGAGAAAAAGAGAAAATGCAATGGTCACCCCTTGGATACAACCGTAAGTCACGTAGTAATGGACTTTGGGACGAAGCGCGATAAAAGCAATCGCTATTAAAATTGTTCCCAACAGGGCAACGTTTATTCTTGCTATATTATAAAGAGTGAAATTTTTAACAAAATATCTGGGTCTAATAAACGGTAACAACAGTATTTGGACGATAACTACTGACAGAAACAATGGGTAGCTAGTAAGTGCAGTAAAGGATTGATCTATGACTGCCAAAGATAAGTTCCCAGCCCCTGCGTTTCTCTCTAGCTGAGCAGAACCTATTAAGCCCTTCATATTTCCTTTAAAAACTTCAAAAGCAAGCGGTTCCAGGTAAATTGGCGAAAATACAATTGCCACCGCAAGGAAGAATGTGACACTAAACAGGACCTTGGCCTTTAAACCGCGTACCAAAAAAAATGGAAGAGCCAGCATCGGCAAAGAAATAAACTTCGTGCCAATTGCAAGTGCACCAAGTAAGGATGAAAAGATTATAAAAGTGGTGACTGACACGCGTTCATTAACATACAAACAAGAAAGCCCCGTCAAAAGCATTATGAGCATTAGGAGAAAGCTTTCCGGACATCCGAAAGCATTCAATGGCCAATAAAAAACAGGGATCAGAAAAATTCCCATTGATGATATAAACGCATACTTTATTTGACCCGTTAACCTGTAAACACTCCATGCTAAAACTCCGGTACAACCGGCAATACAAAGTGTTGTAAAGTGACTCACTATAACTGAATAGGCTTCAGCATTAGCCACAACATGGGTTTGTAGTTCCCCTGTTCCAGAAATCAGGTAAAATAAATAAATTATCCCAGCGTGAACATAAGATACGGTAATTGCGGGATGAATTAGGACACCGAGCTCACGACCTAGTAACACGTTTAGGCCATTAAAAATATACGTGTATCCAAGGTCCTGTGGCATTAAAATCCACTGGGGACCTTTAATCTCAAACAGGTAAAAAAGCCATACGGCCACTAAAAATGGTATTACTCCTAAAACCAACGGATGCTTGAAAATGGAAACTACTGATTTTATGGGTTTCATAATTTAGTGCTAAAATAGTACTTTGATAAATTTTGGTGTTTCGCTTTACTCCGCAGCGGTTGCGATAGAACTTTCATAGTCTCGAACAATTGGATCTCCTTCGGGAAAGAGACCCCGGTCAATTACCCATTGCTGCGTATTTGCGTAGATCTCGTTGTTGTATGGTTCAAAGACGATACGTTCCCCGGGTCCAAACAATCGAGTATCCATCTGATCATGGAATCTAGTCGGAAATTCTTTCCTGTAAAAATGAGTGTATTTGTGGGTATGAAGATCTAGGTCGGACTGTGCTCGTCTCAGGGCCGCATAATATTTTTTTACATCTTCCATATCAGCTGATTCATCTATCATTGCCGCCATCATAAAACTGGTATCAACTATCTTTTTGAATCCAAGTTGTTCGAGAAAATACATAGGACCACTGAATACGTTAACTGCCGGAACCGCCCCATCAATTAGGAGTTCCATCCTGCTCCAAAGTAAACCTTCCGAAAAAGACAGTTTAATTTGTTCGGGATCCAAAAACATGTCGAGTGCCTCAATTGTCGAATAATGACTACCCGATTGATAGCCGACTGAAATGGGCACGTTAGCTAAATCTTCAGGGCTTTTAATATCTGAATTAGGGGGCACATAGATACCGCATGGTGCAACGGAATACGCTTCAGCGTAAAGTAACCCGTGCCCGGCCCCAGCTGCCATATTCACTGTCCAGTGACAGGCTCCACTAACATCGCAAGTCCGTCCACGTTCAATTGACTGATAGGCACCGACCTTGTCACCTAGATTACTTTTCTTGCCAATTTTTGAATTTAGTTGCTCATTGAATTCATATTCAAGCCCTTCATCCTCAAAATAACCCTTATCTTGTGCTATCCATTCATGAAGACGCATGTGCGGGCTGATAATGAACTTTCTCATACCTTCTCTCCAAACTTTTTATTGGTTTTCTAGTCTTGTATCCTATTAAAACCCTATCAAAAATTATGGTTTTTAAAATAGCCCCGATAGGTAATGGTATATAGCCCATATTATAATACTGACTACTACAATCAAAATTAACGCTGTTTGCAAAAAGTCTTTGAAGATTGCTTTGATAAGTTTTTTGGTTTGGGCTCTACCAATAATGAAATAGGAAACAAGGAGGGAAACCGGGAATGCCATACAAAAAAGAGTTGAGACAATCCAGAACTTTATAAACCCCATATCCTTAAATGGATCGTCATTCTCACTTTCAACTAACTTACGCTTCAAATTCATAAAGGTGCCCTTGTTAGATTAAATAACTAGCACCGACAGCTTAATGGGATTTTAAAGAGTTTTTTGCTGCAGCATAAGGAAACTTGAAATTATTTTTGAATTATTGCATCCATAGTCTTATCCAGATTTTGTGGGGTGGGAGCCGGCATCTTTTGCTTTACTGGCTGCCCCCAACCTTGTTCACCCACCAGTTCCCCTTCCTTTACAACGACCCGGCCACGAACCAGTGTCCAATCGACTGATGCCGTTGTCTTAAAGCCTTGCCAGGCCGTAAGTTTACTTTTTGAATGTAGGTCTGCGCGATCAATAATGCACCCACCCCTCATATCAGCGATTACAATATCGGCATCAGAACCGGCCTGAATAACGCCTTTATTTGGATAACAGCCCCAAGCGTGAGATGGCGCCACGGCTGACCAATCGACATATTGGTTAATGCTAAGCCTGCCCTCGTTCACTTGGGTCAACATGACTGGCATCTGGGTCTCTACCCCGGGGAAACCGCAGTCGCATTCCCAAATATTTTCGCTAGCCTTTTCATCCGGCTGATGGGGGGCGTGATCAGTAGCAATCATATCAATAGTGCCGTCGTGTAGGGCGGCCCATAACGCTTCACCATGTCCAGGTTCGCGAATAGGGGGATTTACGCGCAGCAGCCCTCCTTTGGTTTTCATATCTTCGGTAGTCATCAAAAGATAGTGTGGACAAGTTTCTACGGTTACATCGACCCCACGCGCCTTAGCATCTTTCAAGATGTAGAGCGCATCTTTTGAGCTCTTGTGCGCAATATGTAATCGCGCTCCAGTCCACTCAGCAAAGGCCACGGCTCGGCCCACAGCCTCCACCGCACAAACCTCCGGTCGGGCGGCAAGATGCGCAAGAGGATCTGTACGGCCAGCCTTTTCCATCCGTTCCTGACGCCTTGCCATAATCGAGGGGTTTTCCGCATGGACCGTGCATCGATACCCATGTCGAGCAAGAATTTCAAAACCCTCCAACATGGCACCGTCACTCGGTGCCGGCAGATCCCCAAAAGTATTTCCCATAAAACATTTAAACCCGCTGACGCCAGCAGCAATCAGATCTTCGAGATTGTCAATATTATCCTCATCGAGAAGTCCGTAGATACCGTAATCGACATGCGCCTGCTTCGATGCACGTTCCTGCTTAAGCTTAAGGGCCTGCAGAGTCCCAGTCGGTGGATTAGTATTCGGCATCTCGAACACCGTAGTCGTGCCTCCGCAAGCTGCAGCAGCCGTACCTGTCGCCCAGTCTTCCTTATATTCATAGCCAGGCTCACGGAAATGAACGTGGCTATCAACCGCCCCAGGAAGCACGTAACGGCCNTTTGCNTCTATATCATTTTCACTTTTTGGAAGTATTCCCGGGGTCGTNACAGCCGCAATTTTTTCGCCAGCAATCGCAACGTCCGCCTCGATAATAGANGACGGNGATACAACNTTGCCACCAAAAATTACAAAATCAATGTTTGTCCCACTCAAAATTTACCCCCCTCTTCTTCATCAAATAACCCAACCACCATCTATGGCAAGGTCCTGNCCNGTTATATTTCNAGACGCGTCACTCGCAAAAAACAAAATTGCNTTNGCTACGTCTTGGTCAGTTGATATACGCCTTANCGCATATTCNGCCTCATGCTGNGCNCGNGCTTCNTCCANAGTAATNCCAAGTTTGTCAGCACGATCGGCACATACTTTTTGAAACCGNGGNCCNTCGACCNTACCCGGACAAATACAGTTAACATTAATATTATGCGGACCCACTTCTAGTGCTGTGCTCTTGGTAATGCCACGCAAACCCCATTTGGATGCACTATAGGCCATACGTAACGCGCGGCCGCGAAGCCCGAACGTGCCACCTACATTGATAATCTTGCCATAAAGTTTCTCTATCATCGTGGGCAAGAGGGAGCGCATAGTAAGAAAACAGCCTTTCATATTAAGATCGGTGATTTGGTCAAATTCTTCGGGCGTTGTTTCCCAGGAGTAAGCTCCGAGCGGACCCGTTCCACCGGCAATATTCACAAGGATATCGACGGTACCAAATGCTGACAATGCCGCGTCCCGCATGGCGCTCACATCTTCCTCTGATGTGACGTCACATTTTTTGATTTCGACGCGCCTACCAAGGTCACGTACTTCGGCTGCAACCGCCTCAATCGGGTTGAGATCTCGTCCCACTAATAAAAGGTCTGCCCCTGCTTTTGCCAACATCAAAGTTGCGGCCGCACCCATTCCCTTTGCCGGGCCGGTGACGACCGCTATACGTCCTTCAAGGCTACAAAAATTTTCCACGCCGCACTCCAAAACAAAAAATTATCGGCTCCCGTTCTTCTTTACGTTATTTTTTCGTTAATGTATCTAGTTGCTTATGAAATTACGTTAACCATCATCTCACAATTGGATCAATAATTATGACAATAAAAACCCGTTGGTGGTGGATTCGGCATGCGCCCGTTATCAATCCGGAAGGCAAGCTTTACGGCCAGTTGGATATGAATGTTGATTTATCGGATAGTGAAAAGTTTAAAACATTAGCGAGAGTTTTGCCAGACAAAGCGGAGTGGATAACCACATCGCTAACCCGAGCAAAAGAAACGGGCCGCTTATTATCAGAAATTATAATGTCGGAGGCAGCTGTTGTTGAGTGCGACAATTTTCTAGAACAGTCTTTTGGTGATTGGGAGGGTTCTTCTTGGGATGATATAACCCCCTCCGCTAGCAAAGCGTTTTGGAAGGATCCAGCAAATAATCCTATTCCAAATGGGGAAAGTTTTGCGCAAGTCGTTAAACGTGTATCCCCAACAATCGAAGGCCTTAACAACCAATATACTGGAAAAGATATTATAGCGGTGACGCACACAGGATCTATTAGGGCTGCGATTGCCCACGCCCTAGGGGGAGACGCTCGCGCGGGTTTAGCGTTTCAGCTTGCGCCTCTCTCACTTACACGGATAGATGCAATCCATAACGATAAGAATATTTTTTGGAGAGTTATAGGCGTAAATCTCTTTGGAGATTATGTATGAAATACCTGCCCCGCTGGTGTTCAAATTTTCGAGGGAAGGCCAAATTTCAATAGGTTTATAAACCGGCCAAACAAAACTCTAGTCCTTTTGTTTGAACCACGTTGTATAAAATAATACGCTGTTAAAGCTAATGCTGACTAAATTTGGAAAGAAGCATTTGGAGAATAACGTGATTTTTGTCAAATCTTACTGTATCACTCTCATCATTTTCCTCAGCCTCGATTTTGTCTGGCTAGGCTTGGTCGCAAGAGAATTTTATGCCTCCCAGCTTAATACTCTGATTCGCGAAGATATAAATTACTTGGCTGCTGGGTTTTTTTATCTGCTTTACGTAGGCGGTATAGTTTATTTTGTTGTTGGGCCGGCATTAGCTGAGGCCGATTGGCGTAAAGCAGCTATCAATGGTTTGCTGCTGGGACTTATCGCTTACGCCACATATGACATGACAAATATGGCAACTCTAAAGAACTGGCCTGTTCTAATGACCTTTGTTGATATTGCTTGGGGTGGCGTTCTGACATGTCTTTCAGGTGTTCTTGGGTATTTAATTTTACGTGCCTTACCTTAAAGCCCATCGCTAAAAAAGGGACTGGTAAATCCCCTAACCGAGGGCACACATACATTATTTTGGTTGCTGCGCCGTTATCGTAGCGTAGGCATCTAGGGCGCGACGCCTTGCGAACTGGTGTTCCACTATAGGTTCGGGATAACCAGCAATGCGAGTCCCGGACCCCCAAGGTGCGTGGATATACCTGTTGGGCAACTCAGCAAGCTCAGGTACCCACTGTCTGACATAGCTTCCTTCGGGATCAAATTTCCGCCCCTGTAATATAGGATTGAAAATCCGAAAATATGGTGATGCATCGGCACCGCACCCTGCAACCCACTGCCAGCTGGCTGAATTATTAGCAAGATCAGCATCAACAAGAGTATCCCAAAACCATCTCGCCCCCTCCTGCCACGGGATAAGGAGGTGTTTTGTCAAAAAGGAAGCCACAACCATTCGCACGCGATTATGCATCCAGCCGGTTTGCCATAACTGCCGCATCCCGGCATCGACAATAGGGTAACCTGTATTGCCTGATTGCCAAGCCTTGAGCGCCCGCTCATCATCACGCCACAGAAACCCTTCAAAGTTTTTATTGAAGGGTAGATCGGTGATATGTGGCCAATGCCACAACAAATGATAGGAAAACTCACGCCATATCAATTCCCGCAGAAAGGAGACGTTACCATTTGTATTATTTTCATTTAGGTCATTAAGTCGGGTAACAAAATTCCAAATTTCTCGAGGACTTATCTCTCCATAATGGAGATAGGGTGAAAGTTCGGATGTGCCTTTTCTATCCGGACGATTGCGATCCTCGGTATACTTAGAAATTCGAAATCTTGTAAATTTTTCTAACATACCAAAGGCCTGAGCCGTTCCGGGTTGCCAACGATTTTTAAATGCTGCGTCCCAGTTCGATTTAACAGGCCGCAAATTCCAAAACTTAAGCCGTTCACTTTTCGGCCAGATTTCGGGTGCAATTAGCTTCTTGGGTGCAGGCAAAGCATCTTTAATAGTTTCCATCGTAAGACACGTTCTGTAAAAGGGGGTGAAGACCCTAAACGCCCCCCCGGTCTTCTTTTCTATAGCTTCGGGTTCAAATAATAATGAACCTCCGAAACGCCGGCATTCAATTCCCTTGTCCCGAAGATGGTCGTTGACAGATTGGTCTTCTGCTGCATTCTCTGGCTCGTAACGACGAGTAAAATAGACTGCCTGAGCATCAATCTCATCCAATAAATTATCGAGTACGTCTTGTGGCTTCCCTCTGCGCAGAATTAGTTGGCTATTTAATGATTTAAGGGCAACATCCAGTCCCGTAAGGCTCCCCTCCAACCACCAAAGGCTCGCCCGTCCCGAAGCCCACTGGGCGTCTGATTTGTCGTCTAGTATAAATAATGGAATGATCGGCGCCGCTGTCTGTGATGCCGCATGAAGTGCTGCATGATCAGAGATCCGCAAATCCTGACGAAACCAGACTATAATAGGACCACCTTGCGAAATTTTATTCATTTCTTTTATAGGTCCAGGCGGTCTGTCCAGTGGAGCAAGTGAGAATCAAAGGTCTTCAATTGGACTTCTAGTTAGCCCGTT
>PBOZ01000007.1 GCA_002724555.1 Rickettsiales bacterium | reverse complement strand
AGACGTAATCAGCATCCATGCGGACATCGCCGTATTCTTCGCCGCTAATGCCATGATCGGGAAAAGCGGTTTCAATCATAGTTCGCTGCAACGTCTCGATTTCACGGTCGGCGATTGTAACCGGGGATGCGTCCAATTTAGTTTCCACCGGGAAACGTGTCCGGAAATAACGGGCTGCTATATCGCGAGCTTCTTCCGAGAGGCGCAGCGCCAGGTCGACGAATTCGGCAGGGCAGCGTTCCGGCATTCGAGGATCTCCGAACGGAAACGGACGGCGATGTTGTCCTTCTCGTGAAAGCTTACTCGGTAGTCTAGGGCAGTGGCTTTGGATTATCAGAGAGCGAGCGTAGATAAGCGATGATCGTTGCTCGATCGCGGGTTTTCTTTAAACCCGCGAAAGACATCTTCGTGCCCTTTAAGTAAGCTTTCGGTTTATAAAGGAACTTATTAAGTTCTTCGTATTCCCAATTTACCGTCATGCCGCTCATCGCTCCGGAATACTTATATCCGGAGACCGAGGCGGGTTTGCCGCCAACGACGTTCCAGAGATTAGGGCCAACCTTATTTGCGCCGTCTTTTTTAAAGGAGTGGCAGGCTGTGCATTTCTTTGCAACTTTTTGGCCGGCATCTGCATTGGCGGCTGCGAGCATACCGGTAATCGGCTCTGGACCTGCCGGCGCGGCAGCCTTAGCCACAACAGCCTTCTGCTCGGCCTCGGCAATCGTGTACGCAGGCGTATCCAACTCTTTTGGACTGTAAAGCATGTGTGCGGCAAAACCTGACAGCATAGCGACTAAGCCAGCGCTTAAAACTGCAGCTGCAATTTTGTTTACAAATAGCGAGTCGTCACCCATCGACCAAACCCCCACAGCTTCGTTTCATGCCGTGGGCCACAGATAACTGGTTCTAATTGCAAGAAACCCATTCTCCTGCCCATCGGCACCCTATATGCTGATGCCTAACCTATACGAACCATTATTGAAGCCAAGATTTCGACAGTGGCCCAACTCGCGGCATAATGCCGCATCGAGGCCCTATATGGAAAGGCTGTATTAAAGCCCATGTCTTCGAATCCTATCATTTTAATCCCAGCTCGCATGGGTTCAACACGGTTTCCAGACAAGGTTTTGGCGGATATTGCTGGGGAACCAATGATTGTGCAGGTCTGCCGGCGAGCCAAAGAGGCGGACGTTGGTCGGGTCGTTGTGGCAGCTGCCGAGCCTGCAATAGTTGCCGCAATTGAGGCAGTGGGCGGAGAAGCGGTGCTGACCGATCCTGATCATCCGTCGGGGTCCGACCGTATTCACGAAGCCCTTCTAAAGATCGATCCCGACGGGAATTATGATACAATAGTTAATGTGCAGGGTGATCTACCGACAATTGAACCGGAATCAATACGTGCGGCGATCGTGCCTCTGAGTGACCCGGTTGTTGATATCGCCACCATTGGCTCAGTGATCGATATCGATAAAGAAAAGACCGATCCGAATGTTGTTAAGGCAGTGGCTGGAATCCTGCCAGGCGCACGTATTGGGCGCGCTCTTTACTTCACCAGGGCTACGGCGCCATTTGGAATCGGCCCACTTTATCACCACATCGGGATTTATGCCTATCGCCGCGCGGTGCTTGAACGTTTCGTCGAGTTACCGACAGGAGTTTTGGAAAAGCGGGAGAAGCTTGAACAGCTACGTGCGCTAGAAGCCGGGATGAGAATCGATTTGGCGCTCGTTGACACGGTTCCACTCGGTGTTGATACTCCCGAGGATTTGGTGCGTGCCCGCGCCTTGCTTACCCGCTAAATTACGGAAAAGAGTGGTATGAGTGGCAAAATTGCTTTCCAAGGCCTCCCGGGAGCTTATTCAGACATGGCGTGCCGGGCCGTTTATCCGAGCAAGAAAACGCTGCCCTGTCCGGGTTTCGAGGACATGTTTCAGGCCGTACATAATGGTGCGGCCGAGTTGGCGATGGTGCCGGTTGAAAATACAGTCGCTGGCCGCGTGGCCGACATTCACCATCTACTGCCAAATTCAAATTTGCATATTATCGGCGAACACTATGAGCGGGTTAATCACCGTCTATTGGCGCCAAAAGGCGCTACGCTCGAGACCTTGGAGACTGTGCACAGCCACGTTCATGCGTTATCACAGTGCCGCAAATTATTCCGTGAACTTGGCTTAAAGCCGATGGTTCACGCGGACACGGCGGGATCCGCGAAAGAAGTAGCAGAAATAAATGATCCGACTCGGGGTGCTATCGCATCAGAGTTGGCGGCAAAAATATATGGCTTGAAAGAATTGCGAAGAGACGTTGAGGACGACGACCATAACACTACCCGCTTTTTAATAATGGCGAAGGATCCGATCGATTTCGAAATTGAAGCGGGCCCGGCGGTAACGACGTTCATCTTTCGGGTCCGCAACGTCTCTGCGGCCTTATATAAGGCGTTGGGCGGTTTTGCGACAAACGGTGTCAATATGACCAAGCTCGAATCCTATATGGTGGGTGGGGCATTCTCCGCCACGATGTTCTATGCGGATATCGATGGGCACCCGGACGATACACCAGTGCGTCTTGCTATGGAGGAACTTGGCTTCTTTAGCCGCGAAGTTCGTATTCTTGGCGTATACCCGGCGCATCCACGTCGTCTGGAAGATTAATCTTCCGAGATCCAGTCTTCGATCAGCCGACGCGAGATCGAATCCCTTCTTGGTAGTCGAAATGTGTCGTCGTCTGGGCAATTCTTAATTTCATCTCGGCTGAACCACCGAGCGCTTTCTAACTCGAACGTGTCGACCTGAAGGTTGTTTGCTATAGCTCGTCCATAGAAACCCAGCATGATTGAAGAGGGGAACGGCCATGGTTGGGAGGAGTGGTAATGTACGTCGGTGATATCTATGCCGACTTCCTCATGAACTTCACGTATCACCGCATCTTCAAGACTTTCTCCAGGCTCGACAAATCCAGCGAGAATGGAGTGTTGGCCAGTTCGCCAAATTGACTGGCGGCCTAGAATACAATTGTTGCCTCCATCGTGGATTAACATGATCACGGCTGGGTCGGTGCGTGGGAAAGAGAGAAATTCACAATTTTTATTGCTGCAGGCCATCACATGGCCGGCTTCACGACTTTCGGTCGGGCTACCGCAGCGACCGCAATACCGATGGCGAGTTTGCCATGTCGTCATCGCTCGGGCATAGGCAAGGGCGCCGGCAGTTTCGTACGATACAAGTGGTCCGATCTCACGCAGGTCACGATAGGTGCCGAACTCAGTGAACGGCGGCGCATCGTGATGGGAAATATCGGCGGCGAAATTTGCGTGGCCTTTCCAAAGGCCCAAAAAGATGGGTTCTGCGCATTTCGATAGCGTGCTTTCTGTCACTGGGACAAAGACGGGTTGTGTCGAATCACCTGCCTCCATAAGGCTTTTACTTTGCCATATTGGCAAAAGATTGCTGTGCGGAGACCGTAATTGCTGCTTGATCCAATCTGTGTCGCGGCGATTTTCGCTTAGGCGTTCAACTCCAATCGAAGCGTAGAAATTTGGTCCTTTCATATCAAGATTAATCTCCCACGTGGGAGATTAATTTTCAATGGTACGCAAGTCGTGCTTGCGAAACTCGGTCCGGGTGTTGATATATTTAACTTGGAAGGCTGGCGAATGGACGGGCGTCTCGCCAACCCGGTCAGATCCGGAAGGAAGCAGCCGTAACGAGTTTTCGCCCGGGTTGTTTGTTCAGTCTTCCACTTTCTTCACTGCAAGGCTGCCGGCGATCGGTGAGCGGATATGGCAGAGACGTTTGACAACAACGAGTACCGTGTTCTTGCTCGGAAATATAGGCCGGAGAACTTCGATCAGCTGATCGGACAAGACACCTTGGTGCGGACTCTGAAGAACGCTATTGAGGCTGGGCGTGTCGCCCACGCCTTTATGCTGACTGGCGTGCGTGGTGTGGGAAAGACCACGACTGCAAGAATTATCGCGCGAGCCTTGAACTGCATTGGGCCTGACGGCGACGGTGGTCCGACGATCAGTCCTTGCGGCGTCTGCGACAGTTGCGTCTCTATTCGAGAGGATCGCCATGTCGATGTGATAGAAATGGACGCAGCCAGTCGGACAGGGGTCGACGATGTGCGTGAGTTGATTGAGGGCGTCCGTTACAGGCCGGTCTCTGCCCGCTATAAAATCTATATTATTGACGAAGTACATATGCTATCGCGAAATGCTTTTAACGCTCTATTAAAGACGCTAGAAGAGCCTCCCGAACATACGAAATTCATATTCGCAACGACTGAAATTCGAAAGGTGCCGGTGACGGTTTTGTCTCGGTGCCAGCGTTTTGATCTACGCCGTGTTGAGTTGGAGAAGCTTGCGCATCATTTCAAACGCGTAGCGTTCGAAGAAGGTTTTGAGGTCGAAAATGACGCTTTACATCTAATCGCGCGCGCGGCGGATGGATCGGTTCGGGACGGCCTTTCATTATTGGATCAAGCCTTGGTTCCTGGTGCAGACAAGCTGCATGCAGACACGGTGCGCGACATGCTTGGTCTTGCCGATCGCGCGGTGGTTTACGATCTGTTCAATGAGGTGATGGCGGGTAAGATCGCAGATGCGCTCGATCGATTCGATACTATGTACCGTGACGGAGCGGATCCACTGATCGTGCTTCAGGATATTTTGGATTTGGTTTACTGGCTAACGCGTATCAAGACTGCACCGACGGTGGCGGATGCGGCGTACACGCCGGAGATGGAACGCACCCGTGGCAAGGACATGGCGGATAAACTCTCGATGCCATCACTGACACGTGCTTGGCAGTTGACATTGAAGGGTGTTGGCGAAGTGCAATCTGCACCTAACGCGCTACAAGCGGCGCAAATGGCCCTAGTGCGGCTTGCTCATGCTGCAGATTTGCCTGCACCAGCTGCCTTGGTGCGCCAGTTGACTAGTGGAGACGCGCCAGCTTTGCCCACTGCCCGATCTGCGCCTGCCGGAACAGGGTCTAAATCAGTAACGACGGTTGCTTCCTCTGAGAATTCTGCTCCAGATCCAGCCAACAACGGGCCGGCGGTAATGGGCGCCACTTCGCCTGCTGCGGCACCCAAAGTATCACTGGAACCGGTTCTTGCGCCTGAACAACTGCCCGCAGCTCAGCTGCCTCAGCCCCAATCCTTCAAGGAAGTGGCAGACCTGTTCCGCGAGCGACGTGAAATGATTTTATACTCTCAGCTGCAAAAAAACGTGCATCTGGTCGCCTTTGAAATTGGTCGCATGGAGTTTCGTCTCACAGAAGGCGCGCCGCGCGATTTGGCTAACAATGTTTCGTCTTTTTTGAGCGATTGGACCGGCCGCCGTTGGGTGATCACGATCTCCGCTGAAGAGGGGGAGGCGACGCTCGTTGATAAGGCACGAGCCGAGGACCAACGCCTCCGCGATGAAGCCGAGTCGGATTCGCTGGTGCAGGCGGTGAAATTGGCTTTCCCTGGCGCTAAGGTCTCTAAGGTTATTCCGCGGGAGCCAGCGGATGCGGTTCTGGACGAATTTGAAGAAGATGAGGATTAGTCAATGAAAAACCTTGGCCAGTTAATGAAGCAGGCGCAGGAAATGCAGGACAAGATGGCCGAGATGCAGGAATCACTGGGCCAGATTGAAATTGAAGGTGTTGCGGGCGCCGGCTTGGTCAAATTGACACTAAACGGCAAGGGCGAGATGCGTCGATTGCGGATTGACCCGACTCTCTCTAATCCGGATGAAGCGGAAATTCTAGAAGATCTCATTGTTGCCGCACACAATGATGCTAAAGGCAGGCTGGAAGCCCGCGTTCAAGATGAAACACAGAAATTAATGGGCGGTTTGCCGCTGCCACCCGGTATGAAGTTGCCATTCTGATCCGGCCCGCATGACTGAAATCGAGCGACTTATTCAGCTACTTTCACGCCTGCCCGGGCTGGGGCCTCGCTCGGCCCGCCGCGCCGTCCTGCACCTTATCAAGCGTCGCGAGAGCGTGATGCAACCTTTAGTTGAGGCACTGAGTGACGCGATCGACGCAATCCTCGTATGCAGCAACTGCGGCAATCTTGATACGGTTGAACCGTGCGCCGTTTGTTTGGACGAGAATCGCGATCGGGGGGTCCTATGTGTCGTTGAAGATGTGGCTGACCTCTGGGCATTAGAGCGGACCCGTTCTTTTAAGGGCCAGTATCATGTGTTGGGCGGGAGGCTCTCTGCGTTGGACGGTATAGGCCCAGAGGACTTGAATATCGCGGGACTGATTGCACGTGTTGAATCGGGCGAAGTTAGCGAAGTAATCTTGGCTATGAACTTGACGGTTGATGGGCAAACGACAGCGCATTACCTGGCGGATCGCCTGGCACATACAGGCACCGCAGTGACGAGATTGGCGCACGGAGTGCCGGTAGGTGGCGAGTTAGACTACCTTGATGACGGAACCTTGGAGACGGCGCTGCGGTCGCGTCGGACGGTCGAATGATGTTGAGAACAAATATTTTTGTGCTTGATATTGGTCGACGGCGAGATGTCTTTTCCACATAAAGAAAGGGTGGGGTTTTGCTAATCACTGTGGTCGGTCAGTGACAATTGCTCCTGCACTTCTTCCGCTTTTCCCTCAATGAGCGCCTCAGCTTCATTGTCTATCACTTGGAAACTTGGCAGTTGGTTTGGAAGCCTCTTTGCGCCAGTTCGTACGCCAAGCTTTTCAAGGCTTCGGGTTGCGGGTAGCAGACTACTGTTAATTGAGGCAAGCCATTTACCGTAGTTCGATGATGCTGTTTTAAGTCCGCGCCCGACCCGGCCGGCGTGTTCCAGCATGATAGCTGTGCGTTCCAGGAGAATCCGGGTCGCCTCGACGATTTTTTCCTGGTTTTCCGCCTGCTGGCCGAGATCAATATCAATCCGAGCAAAAGCAATGATTGCGAGCAGGCCTGTTGGACCAACGACCGTAATGCGTTTTTTAGCCGCGTCGGCTGCGAAACCTGGATCGATTTCAGAAACCTTTTCGATAGCGCCTTCGTTTGGCAAGTACATAATGTTCAGGGTGCGACGAATGCGGTTCGCCTTACCGGTACGTCGATAGTCTGCCTGAATAGCGCTTTCATAGTCGCGGCTACAGAGGGTGCGGAGGTGCATACGCATCGTGCGTCGGAGATTTTCAGATGCAGTTTCTTTTTCCTCTTCTTCTTTTGCGGCAGCTAGGTCAAATAAGAATTTCGAGGCTTTACAGTCAATCACTAATACCGAATCGGAGGGTAGAAACACGACGGCATCCGGCCGGACGCTGTGGCCTTCATCTGCTTCCAGAGTTTGTTGGATAACGAAATCACGACCTGATTGGAGTCCGAATGATTTAAGGCTATTTTCTAGTCCAATCTCAGCAAATTGTCCCACCCCACCGGGGCTCGACAGAGCTTTCTGCACGGTTTCGACCATATTATCATTTCGTCCAACGCGATCCGATAGGCTTGCGACCGAGTTGGAAACGGTTTCAAATTGCTTGAAGAGCTCTTCGGTCGCGTTCTTAACGCGCTTTTCGGAATCTTCTTTCGCCGCCGTCGCTTCCCGTTTGTGGTCTTCCAAGAGTTTGCTCGAGAGCTTAGTGGCGCTTTCCGCTAGAGCAGCGTTGGCGCTATCCATAAACTTCTGTTGCGCCTCTCCCCAGTCTTTCAGTTTGACGTTCTGAAGCTCAATCTCCTTTCTTTGCACCTCGACTTTTGTAACCAAGTCCTTCTCTACTTCGCGTAGTCGGTCACATTCAGCTGCGGCGTGCTCGAATTGCTGGCGGATTTCTTGTAAGCGTGTATCCGACTCTGCGGTCCTTCGTGCTTCTTCGGTAGCCGCCGCCTGCAGGGCCGAGATCTTATTGCGCGCTTCCAACAGCTCGGCATCACTTGATTGTGAAGCCCCGAGCCGAGATTTGGCTTTAAGGGCAAAATAGCCTGCGCTGCAGGCAGCAACGATAATTGTGATAAACGTGAGCGCATCCATTGGGTGGGCCTGGTACTCCTCGGGGCTTGACGAGGCTGGAGATGAAACTTACCTACGGATCGTGATTAACAGATTTGCGGCCCTTTGCCTATGGCGGTCCTGCCCATAATAACAGCGCCAGATAAGCGTTTGAAAGTTAAGTCAGACCCAATCGCGTTCGTAGATGCCGATATCGCAACCCTCATGGAAGATATGTTGGAGACAATGTACCTGGCGCCAGGCGTGGGCCTGGCAGCGCCACAGGTTGGTATTACTAAGCGAATAATCGTTGTTGATGTAAGCAAGACGGAGGAGGAGCGCAAACCGTTTTGCATGGCAAACCCAGAGCTGGTTTGGGCTTCCAAGAAAGTTACCGTCTATGAAGAAGGCTGCCTCTCTCTGCCAGAGCACTACGCGAATGTGGAGCGGCCAGAATGCATCCGTGTTAAATACATCGATGAAACCAATAACGAGCGTGTGCTCGAAGCGCAGGGTCTTCTTGCAACCTGTATTCAACACGAGATTGATCATTTAGACGGCGTGTTGTTCGTCGATCATCTGACGTCGCTAAAACGAAACATGATAATTCGCAAACTTCAGAAAACCAAAAAAATGAAGGCTGCCGCTGAGTAACGTTGTGACTGCCCCGAAATTGATTGAGCGGTGGCCCTTCGACTTTGAGCATCTCCTCGCCGCGGTTGCCTATGGTACGTCGCTTGACGGTTGAGGCGATAGACGCGTGGGTTGAAGATGGCTTTATGTTTTTGAAAAAAGTCTAGCGATACTTGGTTTGGTTGCGTTTTACTATAAAAGAATGGCGACGCGCTTTATCTTAGTAAAGTCATGATCTAGTTAGTGCGACATAGCAAAGATGTTAGCCGGAAGTTGTTCGAACCGAGTGTCGGCGAAGCCAATGATACTGACCAAAAAGACTGCAACCGCTCGATTTTTTTAAGAATGGGGAATTCGATATGAGTGGTCTAAGATTGGCCTTCATGGGGACACCGGAGTTTGCTCTGCCGAGTTTGACCTCTTTGGTTAAGGCGAGATACGAGATCGTTGCCGTATACACGCAGCCGCCACGGCCAGCCGGCCGTGGGCAGAAGGAACGCTTTTCACCGGTTCATACCTGGGCGGCGGATAATGGCCTTTCAGTGCGAACACCAAAGTCTCTACTAGACAAAAACGAACAAGCGGCCTTTGCGGCACTTGATGTGGATATGGCGGTGGTTGCAGCCTACGGGAAAATTCTGCCAAAACCCATTCTTAATGCCCCGCGCTTTGGATGCATCAACGTTCATGCGTCCCTCTTGCCACGCTGGCGGGGAGCTGCACCAATTCAGCGCGCTATCCTTGCTGGAGATGCTGAGACCGGTGTCTCGATAATGTTAATGGAGGAAGGGCTCGATACGGGCCCGGTTCTTCGCATCAAAAAGATGAGGATCGATGCGGCAACAAGCGCTGGCGATTTGCATGATTCTTTGGCGGTGTTGGGTGGGCGCATGATCTGTGACGCGCTTCAGGGGTATGCAGATCAGCATATCCAACCGACCAGCCAGGACCACGCAATTGCAACTTATGCCAAGAAGGTCGAGAAAGTTGAAGCTCGTATTAATTGGTCCGCGTCGGCGCTGTCGGTCATGCGTCAAGTAAATGCCTTTTCACCAAGGCCGGGGGCTTGGAGTCTTCTCGGGATGGAGCGTATTAAGATTCTTGCGGCCCATACGGAAACCGGTTTGGGTGAACCGGGTGCTGTGCTTGATAGCAATCTGCTTGTGGCTTGTGGTGATAGAGCTTTGCGGCTTACGCGTTTGCAGCGTGAAGGAAAGCGTTCGGTGGAGGCGGCGGAATTTTTAAAAGGTCATGCGGTTAAGAGGGGAGATGTATTCGAATGACTCGCTGGAAGCTTGTGATCGAATACGATGGTACATCGTTTGTTGGCTGGCAGAGGCAGGCAAATGGTGCATCGGTCCAGGCCCTTCTGGAAGATGCAGTATTCCGGTTTTCTCAGGAGAAGTGTTTAGTCCAGGGGGCGGGCCGTACTGATTCTGGAGTGCATGCGCTCGGGCAGGTCGCCCACGTTGATATCGTGAAGCCCGCAGACGCGGATACTGTCCGCGATGCTATTAATTTTCACATCGATTCCTCTTCCATTGTCGTCCGATCGGCACAAGCTGTCAGTGAAGATTTTCATGCTCGGTTCTCTGCTTTGAGGCGCACGTATCTCTATCGAATTTTGGACCGCCGCGTTGCACCTGCCTTGGAATTTGGCCGAGTTTGGCATGTGCCGACGGCGCTTGACGTCCACGCGATGCGTCTGGCGGCGCAATCTCTTCTTGGGTATCACGACTTTACGAGCTTCCGGGCAAAGGATTGTCAGGCCAGCTCACCGATGCGATCGCTGGATCGGTTCGATGTCCGTCGCGTCAATGAGGAGGTCCACCTTGATGTTGCGGCACGGTCTTTCCTGCACCACCAGGTTCGCAATTTTGCCGGCACGCTGAAATTGGTTGGTGAGGGTAAATGGGACCGCCGAGATGTGGAGGTGGCGCTGGGAGCTTGTGATCGCGCGGCGGCGGGTCCGACCGCTCCTGCGCAAGGACTGTACCTTGTCTCTGTTGGTTACGACGATGCCGGCTGAGGCAGGGCTGCGTGGTTTGCATCTAATCGGGTTGGATTCAAAATGAGTTGGTAACTGGTTAAGGCAGCCGGCCGATAGTGGGCTTAGCTTAAGTCCGACTCGTAGAGCATGGCCATGATAAAGCACGCGACGTAGATCGTGATTTCCGCAGTTCAGAAAGCGGCTGAGTTAGTCAAATATTACTGGGATCAATAACGACTAGGTGCATGCGGTGAGGTGCCGGAGGAAAATTACGCTATTTTTGTCCAGTTTCGACAGCTGTCTCTTGGCTAACGGCCAAATCGTCCAGATCTGAAAGTAAAATCTTGGAATGGATTAGGCCTGCCGTCACATGACGCTGAATTGAATACCTACGAGTACCTTGTGAAGCATGAATTCACAAACCACCAGTCCGATTGCGGATCCAATATGGATATCCAGGGTCACTCGGGTCACGAAAATCTGATAGATCATCAGAGCTATGAAAATAACAAGACCAATTGCATCCCGAGAGACAGCGGATAATGGAGAGGCCAATAAAATTATAATTGCAAAAAAATATATGACATTCATGATGACGTTCGCCCAATTATAAGCGACGACGTAAAGACAGTACTTTCCGTCACGGTCGAGTGCTTGAACGACATAGTGCATGGCCAACGGCCAAATCACCGCCCGAATAATAAAGAATTCGACGTGCAGCAGCATGACAGCAATGATGCTGCGAGAGGACTCGAACTCGGCAATGCCCAGGAGCAGCAGTGCAACATAGATTGGGAATATCATTGCAGCGCTGACGAAGGATTTCCAAAACCCTGATACTGAATCATCGAAAAGCGCGACCGCGGCCCGGTCCCGCAGAAGTAGACGCCAGGCCGCATAAAGACCTTTGTATATTTCCTTATTTGTAATCATGGTCGGCGGAAATACGCCTCCAACATTGCCAAGTAAATTTTGCTTAAATTTTGGATATCGTCGATCCGGGTTTGTTCGTCCACCTTATGCATGGTCTGGCTAATCAAACCAAATTCTGCAACTGGGCAGTGGTTCTTGATAAAGCGGGCGTCCGATGTGCCGCCCGTAGTGCTGAGTTCAGGCCGACGGCCCACGACTTTCTCACACGCGTCTGAAATCAGATTGGATAACTCACCCGGCTGAAAGACGAAAGATTCGCCGCTCACCCGGATCTTAAGATCGTAATCGGTCCCATCCGCTGCGCCGTTGAGCTTGTTGCGAACCCAAGTTGCTAAACTGTCGGATGTGTGTAAATCGTTGAAGCGGATATTGAAACGCGCTTCCGCCTCACCAGGGATCACGTTTTCTGTTGGGTTACCGATGTCGATGCTGGTGATCTGAAGACTGGATGCTTGGAAGTGCTGGTTGCCGTCGTCGAGTGGTTCCGATATCAGGGCGTCTAGCATCGCCACTAAGCTGTGTGCTGCGTTATTTGCGAGATGTGGGTAGGCTACGTGGCCCTGCGTTCCTCTGACATTAAGGATCATGTTCATACTGCCGCGGCGCCCTATTTTTGCCATTTCGCCAAGTTCCATCGGATTGGTTGGTTCGCCAACAACGCAGATGTTGAGCTTCTCCTGATTTTCGTCCAGCCAGTGCAGCATTTTCTGAGTACCGTTGATGGCGGGGCCTTCTTCGTCTCCGGTAATCAGGAAACTGATAGAGCCGTCGAAGGCGCCAGCGTCTATAAAGCGATGCGCGGCGCTGGCGAAGGCGGCAATAGCACCTTTCATGTCGGCTGCGCCCCGGCCGATGATCACGCCGTCCTTGACCTCGGCACGGAAGGGGTCGGCGGACCACTCTTCCACTGGCCCGGTCGGCACAACATCAGTATGGCCAGCGAAACAGAAATTTGGTGCTGCTGTGCCGTATCGCGCATAGAGGTTATCTACGTCCGGTGTATCGTTGTCGGAGAATGGCAGCCGGTGACATTTGAAGCCTAACCCCTCTAGAGTGCGTTGCAACAAGTCTAGCGCTCCAGCGTCGCTGGGTGTGATGCTCGGGCATCGGATGAGGTCGGCGGTAAATTCTACAGGATCGAGGGTCATAAT
This sequence comes from Rickettsiales bacterium, assembly GCA_002724555.1. GTDB lineage: Bacteria > Pseudomonadota > Alphaproteobacteria > UBA8366 > UBA8366 > UBA6544. The sequence continues at coordinate 45,173 of PBOZ01000007.1, read as the reverse complement.
TTCGTTTGTCCTAGCAGTTGCCTTCGGGTGGCACGCCAATGGTTTCGAACTTCTTTAGTTTGTCTCCCGTTGCGATCCAGGAAAGATGCTCTGACCAAAATACATGCGCAGTTGGCGTTAGTGACTCAGGTTCGTCTAGGGTTGCCACAAGGATGTGGAGTTCATTTGGCCAGCGGTTGCTCTCATAGGTCAATGGCGTGCCGCAAGCGCCGCAGAACCTGCGTGTGACGCCCTCCGAAGAGTTGAACGCATTTGGGGCACCGCTCAACCACGTGCAGGCTGCGGGCCGGTATCCGACCCAGGTGACGAACGGTGCGCCGGATTGCCGGCGGCACGAACGGCAATGGCAATGGGCGATCCAGAGCGGCTTTCCCTTGGCCGTGTAGCGCACTGCGCCGCAGAGACATCCGCCGACGCGCAACGTCACTTGATTAATCCCGCAGCAAGTCGTTGATTGAGGTTTTGGCGCGGGTTTGTTCATCAACGGTTTTCACGATGACGCAGCAATAGAGGTTTGGGCCGCCCTTTTTGCTTGCCATGGAGCCGGGTACAACCACTGAGTAGGCTGGGACACGGCCCATGTGCACTTCCCCCGAATCTCGGTCAACTATCTTGGTCGATTGGCCAATATAGCAGCCCATGGCGAGGACCGCGCCAGTCTCGATGATCACGCCTTCAGCAACCTCGGACCGTGCTCCGATGAAACAGTTGTCTTCAATAATGACAGGGTCAGCCTGCAATGGTTCTAGGACGCCGCCGATGCCGACACCGCCGGAAAGGTGACAATCCTTGCCAATCTGGGCACAGGAGCCGACTGTCGCCCAGGTGTCGACCATCGTCCCGCTGTCCACATAGGCGCCCAGGTTGACAAAACTTGGCATGAGAATGACGCCCGGCGCAATAAATGCCGAGTGTCGCACGACTGATCCCGGGACTGATCGGAAACCCGCTTGGCGGAAACGGCTAGCATCCCAATTCATTGACTTGAGTGGCACCTTGTCCCAGTACGGTGATCCGGCTTGTCCGTCCATAGGCTCCATGTCATTCAAACGGAATGAAAGAAGAACAGCCTTTTTTAGCCATTGGTTAACGCGCCAGCCGCTGCCGTCTTTTTCGGCAACGCGCGAATTTCCGCTATCCATTAGATCAAGGGCCGCTGCGACGGCTTCGCGGACTTCGCCCTTGGTGTCAGGAGTGATCGATGCTGCGTTTTCCCATGCATTGTCGATGGCTTTTTCTAAATCGCTGTGACTCATTGGGGTGCCCCATTCCTCGGTATTAAAAATTGGCGGCGACTTTGGGCGGGGTGGGCGGTCAAGTCAAGCAAGCTCGGGTTTGATCACAAATTGACAAGCTACTTCTTGGACCAGCCGCCAACTCGCTGTCGTTGGACAGCCGAACATATTTTTTGCACTTTTTGGTGTTCTGATGTGTTGGGGCTATGGAACTTTTGTCGTTTGCTCTTTGTTAACTGTAACGTTGTGTAATTGGCGCGTAGATAGTCAATCCTGCAACGGAGACGAAATCGTAATGCTTGACCGCGGCGGCATCGACCACAGCGATGCTACGATGTTTCGGTGTGCCGTCCAATTTGGTGGCGCCGGCTTGTTGTTGGCCAGCCGCTGCGGTAAGCGTCACAGGCAAGCAGTCCGGCAACCCAAATTTGTCAGGCTGCCCTTCCCAAAGCAATATCCGGGCTTTATCGCTAACGGCTGCCATGGTTTCGACCCCTGTATATACGTTGCGGCGGCGGGAGATAGCATGATGAAAATTTTTACTGGCGTTGCCACCTCCGCCGATCTTTCGGTATTCTTCCGTCTCGTAGACATCGAGGTTTGGCAAGGTGTAGACCGCAAGGTATTCCCAGAGCGGTTTTAATTTATTGACCGCTCGGAATCTCTGGGCCGTCTCGATACCATCAAGCGTGACCAGTTGCTTCAAGTACGTTTCGTACCACGCATTCCATTCATCAGCCGTCAATTCGTCGCTATAATTTAGCTCGACTGTGTAAATCATTCCTTTGCAATTCCGTGTTCATTCTCGCACAGGCGAGAATCTAGGTCGAAAATTCAGAGTTTCTGAAATTTCATCCGAGCAAATACCGTGCAAGTGAACTTTAGCTACCGATTAGCCTTCAACGAATTAAATTACCGGAGACAAATATTAAAAAGACGAAGGAAATAACAAGTGAAGGCACTTCTCATCGGCGGCACGGGTCCTACGGGTCCGCATATTATTCGGGGCCTTTTGGATAGAGGTTACGCCGTGACCATGCTAAACCGGGGTAGCCGCGATTCTGATGCTATTCCGGCGGAAGTTGAACGTTTGATCGGTGATCCTCACTTTCCCGATACGCTGGCGACCGCTCTTGCAGGACGGTCTTTCGACATAGCCGTTGCGACGTATGGTAGAATCCGGCATGTCGCAGAGGTACTCAGTAAGCGCACTAATCGCCTCATAACAATTGGCGGTACACCGAGTTATCGCGGTTTCGCCGATGCCTTTAATAACTTTCCAGCTGGCATGCCAGTGCCAACAACAGAGGCGGCGCCGACTGTTCAAAGTCATGCTGAAGGCAAGTTTAGCTATCTTGTTAAGAGAACTGAAGATGCGGTGCTGCGCCAGCATGCAGAAGGCCATATGAACATCACCCATTTCCGCTATCCGGTGGTATACGGTCCGTGGCAATTGCGGACTGTTGTTTTTGAGTGGACAATGCAGCGCTGCCGTGATCGTCGGCCGCACGCGATTTTACCGGATGGTGGTCTCACGCTTTTGACGCGCGGCTATTCTAAAAACATGGCGCATGCCGTTCTCCTAGCCGTTGACCATCCCAAGGTGTCAGCAGGTAAAATTTATAACTGCGGGGACGAACTCCAATTTACGCTCGCGCAATGGGTAGAGGTCATATCCAAAGAGATGGATTGGCCCTTAAACATCCTGTCCGTTCCGGATGCTTATGCTTCGCCGGCGCGCGAGATGATCACGTTTTACGGCTCTAGCCATCATCAATTCCTTGAGATTGAAGCGATTCGCAAGGACCTTGGTTATCGCGATATCGTTAATCCCATTGAAGGTATCCATAAAACGGTCGAATACATCAGAGCGAATCCGACGGAGCCGGACAAAATTGCCGAGATCACTAAGTTCTACGCCATCGAAGATCAGTTGGCCGAGATTTACAACACGGCAGCCAAAGCTGCGTTGGCTTTAGACCACGATGAATCCAAGTATCATCATGCCTACGCGCATCCGCGTGAGCGTGGTCTCGAGCGCGATCATCGGAACCGTTGATTCGCCCTTCAGAGGTCCGAGCTTGTCGCTTTGCTGAGTTGGTCCACCATAAATTCAATAAGAACAAAAGTGCCCGTGCCGGGCTCTATGTCCGTCCGGACGGGTGTACCATTGTGCTGGAAACGCCAACCGGGAGGATTCTGCCATGAAAGATGGACTGCGCTTTGTCGACTGCGACATGCATATCATGGAGCCTATCGACCTTTTCGATAAATATTTGGATAAGAAATTCCGAGACCGCGTCGTACTGCCCGTGGATGCGAAAGGAAAATTGAAGCGGGGCATGGTTGTGATCGATGGCCAGCCGACCTCGCTTGATCACGAACTGCAACAATACCGCAAAAGGTCGCTGCCAAAAGCAAAGACGGAAACATCGCAACCTTTGTCGGGTTCGCGCATGGCAGCGGGTGGGTATCTTAACTTCGCCATTGAACGAAACTATGATGCGGAGGCGCAGGTTATGGGCATGGAGCTCGAAGGGATTGACCTTGCAGTGATGTTCCCAACCATGGGCCTGAGTCTAATAGCGCGGGACAATATGGACCCGCAACTTGCTTTGGCTCTTTGCCAAGCTTACAACAACTGGATTCATGAGTTCGCCCAACACAGCCCGGATCAGCTAAAGTGGGCGGCGATGCTGCCCATGCAGGATATAAATATGGCCTGTTCCGAATTGGTTCGCTGTGTCAACGAGCTAGGTGCGGTGGGGTCGTTTGTCCGTCCCAATGCGATCGACGGCCATTTTTGGCATTCCAATTATTGGAACCCGCTTTTCGAGATGCATTGTGAGCTTGATGTGGCGATGGGATTCCATGAAGGCACCGGCGCACATAACAGCCATATGAATATACTCTATGGCGAGAACCGCTTCTACCGACACGTGGCCAGTCACTGGATCGAAATGCAGCAGGCACTGATCGCGATGATAATCGGTGGCGTGTTCGAGTTTTACCCAACCTTACGGGTCGGCTATCTTGAGGCCCAAAATTCGTGGGTGCCGGGTATTCTTACGCGGATTGAATGGGACTATCCCCAATATAGGGATAGTCACGCCCCATATCTGTCGCTAACGCCCAAGGAGTATTTTCAGCGAAATTGTTGGGCTGCAGTAGAGGGCAGCGAGCCCGAGATTGAAGCGACGGCTGGCCTTATCGGGGCAGACCGTATGTGCATCTCAACCGACTATCCGCATTTCGACTCGAATTTTCCAAACGTTGCAAACAATCTCCTGAATAACGTTACCCGTGAAACAGCGGCAGCGATCTTCATGGGTGGTGCGGGTCTCTGGAACTTTGACGAGGAAGCCTTTCAGAAAGCCATTCAGGCGATGGAAGTGCGCAACGTGGCAGCGGCGGAATAAGCAATAAGCCTTGTTTGTTGGCAGGCTCAAAGCGAGGCTCGCCTTTTGTTTAGGCCACTTGTTTTTCGAGCCAGGGCACCAAGTCGTCTATGATGTGGTGAATGTGGTCGCCATCCGCACCTACGGCGGAGTGATCGTATTTGGAGCGGATCCAAACCGTTGTCATGCCAAGTTCGTGAGCAGGCTTGAGATTACGGGCTATATCTTCCAACATCACGGCGCTAGCAGGGTTGACGTCATAATCACGGAGAAATTTGTCATAAGCCGAGCGGGCAGGCTTCGGTAAATAGTTAGCTGCGTGAATGTCGAAAATGCCTTCAAAATGATGGGCAATGCCGAGTCGGGTCATGACATTTGTTGCGTGCGCAACTGTCCCATTTGTGAAGACAATTTTCCGCCCGTTCAATTTGCAAAGGACATCATCCAATGCGGGGTTTGGTGGCACCGGCGTTAAGTCAATGTCGTGGACAAATTCGAGAAACTCTTGGGGCGGCAAGCCGTGATTTTCCATCAATCCGCGTAAGGTTGATCCGTAGTCCCGAAAATACTGCTTTTGCACTTTATAGGCGTCGGCCGCATCAATTCCCAGAAGGTCTGCGACAAATGCTTTCATTCTCACGTCGATCTGCGCAAAAAGATCGCAGTCACGCGGATAGAGCGTATTATCAAGGTCGAATATCCACACATCGGCAGTGACTCGTTTGCGGCTCATTTACTCTAACGCCTTATAAGGGTGCCAGAGCCGTGTTCGGTAAAGAGCTCTAACAAAACGCCATGTGGGACGCGCCCGTCAATAATGACGGCTCCTTCGACGCCTTGGTTAACCGCATCGACGCAGGTCTCGATCTTTGGGATCATGCCACCCGAAATTGTACCATCCTTTTGCAAATTCCGGCACTGCGCTACAGTCAGTTCGGGCATAAGCGCCCCCGATTTGTCGAGCACGCCCGAGACGTCGGTCAGCATTAGTAATCGTGACGCGTTGAGCGCTCCTGCTAGTGCGCCGGCTACGGTATCAGCATTGATGTTGTAAGTATTGGCATCTGCATCCCAGCCGATTGGTGCTACTACCGGAATTATTCCCTTGTCGCTCATGGCTTCGAGGATATACGGATCGATTTGCTCCGGTTCGCCGACAAAGCCAAGGTCGATGACTTTTTCGATATTTGAATCCGGATCTTTTTTTGTACGGGCTAGTTTTTTTACGCGAATTAGGCCCCCGTCTTTGCCGGAGAGGCCGACCGCCCGCCCGCCTTCTGAGGTAATCTGTGCTACAATTGACTTGTTGACCTGCCCGGATAGGACCATTTCGACGACTTCGACTGCTTCTGCTGTGGTGATCCGCAGCCCGTCGACGAACTCGCTATTGACACCTACCCGGTCGAGCATCGCGCCAATCTGTGGACCGCCACCATGGGCCACGATGACATTGATTCCGACTTGCCGCATCAGCACAACGTCGCGCGCAAAGGCCGCAGCGAGGGTGCCGTCACCCATGGCATGGCCGCCATACTTCACGACCACGGTTTTGCCGGCATGACGTCGCATATAAGGCAGTGCTTCTGTTAATATATCGGCACGGGCGAGCCAGTCTTCCTGCCGCTTCTTGGTTTCGTCGTCCATCGGACTTCTCTATTTTTTCGCTTAATGGGGTGTTAGGACGTTGTCTTACCGCAAAGTGGGTTTACTGCAAAGCCTCGTTGGGGGCCAGTTTCGCTAACTCGGCGCGTAAATGAGCGATGCCGATGTTTTGCCGCGAGCTTGTAACTATAATTCGCGGAGACCCTGCTCGGTAATTAGACACTGTCTTTTCTGTTGCTGCAATTAGTTGTGGCAGTTTATTCGCTTTATCGCATTTTGTTAGTATGACCTGAAAAACGACAGCGGAGTTTTCCATTAGATCCATTATCTCACGATCGACGGGTTTCAGGCCATGACGGGCATCGATCAATAGGCAAAGGCGACGGAGGCCGACTCGGCCTCGCAGATAATCTCTAATTAATCGAGTCCAAGTGGTGACCGCGGCTTTAGGCGCCTTGGCAAAACCATATCCCGGCATATCGACCAATGTGAGGCGACTGCCGAGATTAAAGAAATTAAGTTGTTGTGTGCGGCCAGGCGTATTGCTAGTGCGTGCTAACGACTTCCTGCCTGTCACAGCGTTCAAAAGCGATGATTTCCCTACATTTGATCGGCCGGCAAAAGCTATTTCTGGCAGAGAATCGTCCGGCAGCTGTTCGACCCGGGCGACACCTAGAAGAAACGCACATTCCTTTGCGAATAGCAGGCGGCCAGTTTCTAATTCCGCATCTGTGAATGTTGGAGAGGTCAGCTCTTTTCCTTGTTCATTTTTCGCATGATAACCCATTGTTGGGCAATCGACAGAATGTTGTTCCAGGCCCAGTAAATTACGAGACCCGCGGGGAAAGGCGCCAGGATGAACGTGAATATCAACGGCATGAACAAAAATATCTTTGCCTGGATTGGATCGGCTGGCGTCGGGTTCAAACGCTGTTGTAGAAACATTGTGAGCCCCATAATGATCGGCCATAGACCGATATTGACGATCGAAAGGGCGTCTGGCACATCCCAAGGAATCAGTCCAAACCCGTTAAGAATAGTCAGCGGATCGGGTGCGGAAAGATCGTCGATCCAGCCATAGAACGGTGTTTGGCGCATTTCGATTGTAACGAACAACACTTTGTATAGTGCGAAGAAGACCGGAATTTGCACCAGCATTGGCAGACAGCCGGAGGCAGGATTGACCTTTTCCTTCTTGTAGAGGTCCATCATCGCTTGGTTCATGCGCTGCTTGTCGTCACCGAATCGTTCCTTTAGCTCCATCATCTTGGGCTGCAGAACCTTCATCCGGTTCATAGAACGATAGGACTTATTTGCCAATGGAAAGAATGCGAGCTTGATGACGACCGTTAATGCAAGGATAGCCAGGCCGAAATTGCCGAACTGTTCGAAAAACCAGTTTAACATTTGGAAGATCGGTTTGGTTAGAAAATAGAACCATCCCCAGTCGACTGCTTTGTCGAAGCCTTCAATGCCTATTACCTCGGCATATTGGTCGAGCAGTTGCACCTGCTTGGCTCCGGCAAAGAGCCGGTCTGTCCGCTCTATTGTCCCACCGGCCGGTACACGAACCGCATCGCCAAGATAGTCTGTCTGGAAAACCGATTCGACGCCGCGTTTTCCCGCGTTGAAGCTAGTGTTGAGGCGTTGCGCCGCGTCCGGAATTAAGGCGACGAGCCAGTATTTGTCAGTGAAACCAATCCATCCACCCGTAGTCTCCTGGCGGACGGGTGGTTGCACGATACCGTCATCAATGAGGTCGTCGTAATCAACTTCCTTTAGCGTCTTGTCGAAGACGCCAAGTGGGCCTTCATGCAATATATAGAACCCCAGAATATCGGGCACACTTGTGCGGGAAACGAGGCCGTAAGGTGCCACACTCACATCCTTTGTGGTCTTGTTGCGAACGCGTTGTGTGATGGTGAGGAGGAAATTTTCATCAATCTGGTAGAGTTGTTCGAAAACTAGACCCTCGCCATTTTCCCAAGAGAGAGTGATTGGATTATCCGGCGACAAGGTGGAGCCATTCGCTTTCCAAATGGTCTCCCGATTTGGCAGTTTGAGGTCTTGGTTTAACCAACCAAATTCTGCGTAGTACGGGTTTTCACCATGGACTGGTTGTAGCAGGTCGATTTGTTTGCTGTTTTTGTCGAGTGAAACTCGGTAGTCCTTGAGTGTTAGATCGTCCAGCCGAGCACCCGCTAGGGAGATAGAACCTCGAACGCGTGGTGTTTCTATTTGGACGCGCGGAGCTTTCTTAATGGCATTAGCGCGGGAGAGGCCAACCGCTACGCGGCCTCGGTCACTAGGCGCCGCACCAAGCTGAGGGCTACTTTGGATTGTGCTTTGCGTCGCCGGTCCAGTTACCGGGGCACTAGGTGTTGTGCCTTGGCCAGGAGGTTTAGTGGCAAAGGCACCAGCTGCTTTTGAAGCGCGCTCTGCCGCCTGTTGTTGTTCAAAGGCCGCTTTATCCCGCTCGAGATTTGGCTGTTCGACCAAAACGTTCCAAGTGATCAAAATTACCAAAGATAGCGCGATGGCAAGAAAGAGGTTCTTCTGGTCAGCCATCAGGCGCCTCCCGTTCCACGCATTTTTATCGGGTCTGGTTTTTCCGGGACGGGATCGTAACCCGCACCGCCCCAGGGGTGGCATCGGAATAGCCGGCAAATGGCTAACCATCCGCCTTGCAGGGCTCCGTGGCGCTCCAAGGCTTCAATGGCATAGGTGGAGCAGCTCGGCGCATGCCGACAGCTCCCGGCTGCCAGCCAGGAAAGGGTGCATTGGTAAAAACGTATGGCCGCTTTAAGTGCCTTGGCTCCGATTCTCATTTTCCGATTCGCTTCATTCGTCGCGCCAGACTTTGAGATGTTTTAGCGCGGATTCGAGATCATCACGTAAAGCGACGAAAGGTCTTGCGACCGTAGCCGCCCGAGCGATCACCACGTAGTCAAATCCCCGCGCTGCGTGCAGAGGCATAACCTCCCCGACGGCGGCACGCAAGCGTCTGCGTGCACGGTTTCGTGTTACGGCATCGCCGACCCTTCGGCTGGCCGTATAGCCGACTCTAATGTCTTCGGAATTATTACTATTTGGAGATGCCTGCAAAACGAGCCCCCGAAGTGCCCGGCTGTTCTTAGCGGCGGCGACGCGGAGAAAGTCGTGCCGCCGCTTCAGTGTTTCGACGACGGCGCTCATTTTGCTAGGCTGAAAGACGCTTGCGGCCCCTCGCACGGCGACGTGCCAGCACACGCCGTCCCGCTTTGGTGGCCATACGGCTGCGGAAACCGTGACGACGTTTGCGCACGAGGCGGCTCGGCTGAAATGTCCGTTTCACGGCAATCACTCCATNAGGCTTGAGAAACGGGGCGCTGTATAGAAGGTCATTGGGATTAAGTCAATGCGGCATCTCTATGTTAGTTATTGCAATACAATTCCTAATATAGAGATTGCAAAGGTATTCACATCTGATTTGGCCAGCAGTATCAAGGTAATTTTGATGCCGGATTGCGGTTCGCGGGTGTTAAATTTTTTGTTTTAGTGCCGGATCGTATGGCCATTGAGGTGCAGCTCAGCCATTAGTTTAACGACCTCTATATTGCTGCGCTGCAGTAAATGAACTAATTAACAGTACATATTTTTGCATGTTGCGATGTAAGGAGTTTGGGCAAGGCATGAGTGAAGCAAAACCCCTTGTCGTGCGGTCCGTTTCCGCAATGCGTGGAGAAGTGGCGCGCTGGAAGATGTGTGGTGAAACGGTTGGGGTTGTGCCAACAATGGGTGCATTGCACGCAGGCCACCTTGCCCTTGTGCGAAGTGCGTTAGCAGCATGTGATCGAGTGATAGTAACAATTTTCGTCAACCCAATACAGTTTGCAGTAAACGAAGACCTCAGCTCATATCCCCGTGGTGAGCAGGAAGATCTTGCAAAACTCTCGGAGCTTGGCGCTGATCTCGTTTTTTCGCCCAACAACGAAGAGATGTATCCGGATGGGTTCGCCACCAGCGTGAAAGTCAAAGGCTTTACAGAAGTTATGTGCGGCGCGGGCCGGCCCCACCACTTTGACGGAGTGGCGACGGTTGTCAGCAAAATCTTTATTCAATCTCGGGCCGACCGCGCCTATTTTGGTGAAAAAGATTTCCAACAGTATTTAATTGTATCGCGGATGGCGCAAGATCTTGATATACCGGTCGAAGTCATCCCGATTGAAACTGTTCGGGAGGCGGACGGTCTGGCTATGTCCTCACGAAATGTCTACCTCTCTGATGGGCAACGATTGATCGCGCCGATGATATACAAAACCATCAGCAACGTGGCAGAAGCAATCCGTGGCGGGGATGATCCTGGTGTGGCTTCGGCGAAAGGCACCAAAAAGTTAGTTGAAGCGGGAATTGATAAGGTCGAGTATCTGGATGTCCGCGATGCGAGAACTCTGTCGGAAGAGTGGATGGAAGGGTGTGCCACTCGAGTGTTTACGGCCGTGCATCTAGGCAAAACGCGTTTGATCGACAATGTCGCGGTATAAGTTGTTGGCGCGCTCTATTTGTCACCACCAATTGGTGGCGCATAAGTTAAAGCAACATCCCAAGGAAACAGGATCCAGGTGTCTTGGCTGACTTCCGTAATGAAGGTGTCTACCAAAGGCCGACCGGCTAGTTTGGCATAAATTGTTGCGAAATGGGCTTTTGGCAGGCGTTTTCGAACGACCCGCGCTGTAGCGCCCGTATCGACGAGGTCGTCAATGATCAACCACTGTTCTCCATCGCCAGCGTCCGCCTCCTTGAGTACGGAGATATCACCTTGGGACTTGTGGTCGTAGGACGCAATACCAATGGTTTCAATCAGTCGGATGTTGAGCTCTCGCGCAACAATTGAAGCTGGGACTAGGCCACCGCGGGTGACAGCGACAATTCCTTTGAATTGACCGAGCTCTAGAAGTCGCCAAGCTAGCGCGCGCGCATGTCGGTGAAGCTCGTCCCATGAGACCGGGAATTCTCTAATTTCATTTCCCGCCAGCATGAACCACCCTTTCAAAGGTTCGATTATGGCTCGCTCTTTTATAGAGTTTCGGCGCTGCTAATAGCTTCCGCAAAGCCTGTTCTCATATCCGTTTACACAGCAGCCTAGCGCACGAAAATGCGTACTTCGTTGTTTTCTGCTTCAGTGCTGGTTTTAGTGGACAAGCTGATTTTATGCCCTGGTAATCCCATATCTGCTAATGCGCGCAGCACCCCTTCCGCATTGCGCTTTGCCGCGGTCTTGTTCAGGGCTGTGCGCGCTGGCGTGCCAGACTGCGGGCTCACAGCGACCAATTGGAAGGTGGCATCCGGCTTTCTGTCGAGGGCTCGACTTACGGCAGTATAGAGAGCGCGCTGATAGGGCACGTTCGGCCGATCAAATCGGATCACCACAAGCGGCCTGTCCGTTGACTGTGGCGATGGACTGGCTTGAACCTTTGCTGCAGTGCGGGCTTGCGCCTGCGCAAACGCGCGGTTTACCAAGCTTGAGCCATAAAGTTCGCCATTCTTTATGGCTAAAGATAGTAACTGGAGATTATGACGTTCATTGTTTACGTAAATGGTTTGCCGATTTACGTCGGAGCTTAACTCGTTCAAAAGACGGTCGATCAGTACCACTGCCTGATTTACCTCATCCTCGAGAGCACGCAGGCGTTCATGGTCTAGATCGACTGCGCCGCTGAGTGCGTAGGTTGCTCCGACACTGTCAAGCAGCCAACTTGCGGTTCCGGCTTCCGCATCGACGTCACTGGACAGATCGTTAAGTTTGGAGATGTTTTCTGCCACAGCCTCGATTTGTTGCTGACCTTCCTTAAGTTGATTTGTTAGCGTGGGATTACCCGGCGTGGTACCGCTCTGCAGCTTGGCATTCATTTGCGCAGTTAGTGCGTGATACTTCTGAGAAGAGGCGGCCGTCTCATTGCGCAGCCCCCGCATGCGTTTGTTTAGTTCAGCGATCCGGCCATTGAGCTTACCCAAGTCGCCTTTCATTGATGTTACTTTGTTGCCAACAAATGTTCCTGTGGATCCACCGTCAGACGCTGCTGCTCGTTGGGCGGCGCTGGCTCGTGTCGTTGCAGCTGGTTGGTTGAAGGTGCTGGCTAATGAACGCTTCAGGGGTGAAGGTGGTTGGTTCGATTTATTAAAAGTTGGGCCGCCAACTTTTTCGGCTTGTGATGGCTGTATTACTACACGCTGCGCCGTTGACGCAGGGTCGCTAGCTTTGAGCGATGGCCACAACTCGGAACAGCCCGTGATCAGAAAACCGCACGCTAGGGGCAAGACGAATTTTTTCATTTCTCTCATATTCCGCCGACAGCTTGCTAATTTATTATTGTAAATAACACCTATACTATTACGAATACACGCCGTTTTCTAAATATTGTCAACGAAAACCGAGCCGTTCGCGCAGAATTGGGATAACTTTAACGTGTCTCACAGCTAATAAGAATGCCCCAGATCCAAGTCATACACTAATATTTGTAATTGACGACGGCAAGTCACGGGCGTGTGTTCTTGAAACCGGGCAGTGTGGCGTCATTCTGCTTGTCAATTCTTACACCTTTAAGTAGTGTCCGGGTCCTCCGCGCGCCCGTAGCTCAACTGGATAGAGCGTCTGACTACGGATCAGGAGGTTGGGAGTTCGAATCTTCCCGGGCGCGCCATTTTATCCTTATAAAACATTAGTTTATTCACAATCTATTTGGCTCCGCGTCTTTGGACGCCCGCTGGCTTACGTCCAGCTTACGCTTGTTCACAGCATTTACAGCACGGCAAATTGCTATAGCTGCTTTATCATGGTCGTTCTTTTCCGGTTTTTTTAATGAATTTTATGCTGCGCTTGAGAAACATTTGTTTCGAAAGCAGTTTGAGTGAAATAAGGCCGTTACTGGATGGCAGAGTGGTATTATTGAGATTACTAGCGGATTACCGAACACCGACTGCCCAAAAAATAAAATGAGAGGCGTTATAATGATATTGTATGGAATCTATACCTCCCCATTTGTTCGTCGCATCGCAACCACTTTAAAACTTTATGATCTGGAATTTACGAATATTGAATTAAAAACATCAAATGCGGCACAATTATCGGAACTTAGAAGTAAGAACCCATTAGGGCGAGTTCCGGCATTCGAAACGGACGCAGGCGCCTTGCTCATCGATAGTATCGCAATCCTTGATTATTTGGATCGATTGGTTGGTATAAAAAAGTCTCTAATTCCCTCAGATTTTGAGCAAAGAACAACAGTGATGACGCAAATTGGCATTCTAAACGGTGCCATGGAAAAAACTGTTTCAGCTGTTTATGAAATTGAGAAGAGACCCGAAGATAAAATACATCAGCCTTGGCTCGAGCAATTGCATCAACAAACAAAAGATGGAATGGAAGCGATTGATAATTTGGCCATGACGCCCTGGATTAATGGAGAAAAAATGACACAAGCAGATGTGTCAGCCGTAGTATTTTGGGATGCAATCAAACAAGTGCGGCCTAATGATGTGCCGGCCATCGAATGCCCCAAATTAGTTGCTCTCTCAGAGAGAGCTAATTCACTTAGTGCATTTTCAGAAACATATAAAGTTCGCGGCCATTGAACAGTTAACAAAAAGGGGTCGGTAAGCTGAAGCGAAAGATCATTGTCGGGAACGGCGTGATTGTATACTGAGGGTTTTTGGTTCGATATTTTTTATTCAAGTTTCTCCATGCCCGGCTCTGGTTCATCCAAAAATTGCTGCACTGTACGAAAGAGCAACATTCTATGGCTTTCCATTAGAATGGTATGGGTACCCCCACTGAGAATGCTAAGGCGTTTCCAAGGTGCTTTCGTCAACAACGGAAAGAGTGTCTGTGCCATGTAGGGTGGTGTATCTCGGTCTAACTCACCAACTGTTATTAAGCTAGGGACTTGAATTCGAGTCGGGTCATAGAGAGGCTTGTGGTTTTCCCAATACTCGTGTGCATCAGCCACGACGCCGTTCGGCGCGCGGATCGCCTCACCGCCAAGATCCGGATCGCTTGCTGCGACAGTCTCCCACCATAGGTCGAACCATTCGGTTGGCATAATGGAATGTTTCTGCTCTTCGCTGAGGCCTTCTTGGCGACGGGCCAGGGTTGCAGCGCGGCTCACAGTTCGGTAAGCCCCAAGTGGACCATCCATGCGCACGGGAGACTTTTCTCCGCCCGTGCGATGCCACACAGGAGCGAAGAGCACCAACCTTTCCACGGAATTGCGATTGCTATTTATATAAAATGCTGCAATGGCCGTGCCCCAGGAGTGTCCAATCAAACAGAGTTTTTCAACGCCGCGCCGATTTCGGATATGCTCGCAGACGAACCCAAGGAACTCGGCGGCTTCCGGAGTGCGCATAAAGGGTTGGTTGGCTTCTGCAGGCTTCGACATTTGGGGGGGGCGTTCGGAAAAACCGTACCCCGGCAGGTCCAAACAATAAGTGTCGAAACCACGGGCTGCTAGGTAGTCCATCAACGAGGTTCCGCCTGCCATTATATAAAAGGCCGCGCTACCGTATGTTGCGCCATGCTGTAAGACGACGATCTTGTTGGATGCGAATGAATCCACATTTACCGGTCTTTTATTGCGAACAAAAATTTTGCCCCAATGCCTATGCTCGAAATACAAATCCTCTTCGATCAAATTGCTGCAGACTTGGGTTTTCACTGTGTGGGAGTCCAGCCGTAAATGCGAGCGCATGATCCACCCATTAATGTTTCTCGGTCACTCTCGCTTAGGCGCTCTGTGACTCTAAATGGTTCAACTGCCTCTTTGTAATTGACCACCGCATAGGCACGAGTCCAATCAGTTCCCCAAAGGCAGCGATCCATCCGCCAAGCGTCAAAGATGCGAGCTAGTGGATCCCAAATATCTGGGAAGGGGTATGGCTCTCTTGAGAGTGTGCAGGCTCCGCTCACCTTGATGACAACGTTCGGCCGTTTCGCTAGATCTAGTACCTTTGGCAATTCACTCCATGGTTCTGGCGGTGCAGGCGGCGTTCGTGGTTGAAGAAGGCCAAGATGGTCTAGAACAAATTGTACATTAGGATGGCGGTCAATAAGGGCCGTCCCTTTATCCAACTCACCCCAGCAAAGTAGGTTTACCGGCAAGTCGTGGCGCATGGCTTCACTCAGGATTAAGTCGAAGCCAGGATCGTTGATTGGGCGCTCCGGTTGATGAGTTAACATAATTCGAAGACCGACCGTGCCGGGAGTTTTTTTCCAATCTGCAATCACATCGGCTACTGCTGGATTGCTGGGATCAACAGGCTTTACGAGGCCAAAGCGTCCCGGATGTGCCTTGTGGACTTCCAGTGCGTAACTGGAATCATAACGATACATCGAAAAAGAATTGACAAATATTGCCCCATCAACACCGACCGCATCCATCGCTGCGACCATTTCGTCGCCGTCGACATGATCTGGCCAATTCGGGATGGTATCCCACGGGCGATCGGATGTGTTGGCAGCGTAGACGTGGACTTGTGAGTCAATAATCGGCATAGCGATAGTACCCTCGGTCTATATGGCCCGACTTATGCGAATTTAGGGCGGTATTCGCTTCAATCAAAAGTCGATATATGTGGCTGAACGATTAAACGCATCCGCGATTTAAATAAATTATTAGTTGAAGTCGTTATGGGCTTGGCTAATCGGTCGGGGAGGCTTCATGGCGGACTGAACTCTATAAGAAGTGCACGCACGTTCTAAATCGAGTGACGTGATCCGGAATGTCCAGCAGGCGCTAATGATGGTTTAAATTTAAGGCGGGGTCATCGCGGGCTAACTGTGAATTATTCGGCCGAAGCCTTGAGCCAAATCGCTGTATCGTGAAAGGCAGCGCCACCAGCCGGTGGTACTGGAGTTGCGTCGATCAAGAGGTTTATACCGATCCCACCTTCGAAAGCTTCATCTGGCCAAACGCCTTCCGAGATGACGACACCAGGTTTGGCGATGTCGGAAACCGCAGCATGCAGGGCTATCTCACCTCGTCGGTTGCCCATTCGAATTTTTTCGCCATCCACGATGCCTAATTTTGCTGCATCCTTAGGGTGGACGTGAGCGGTTGGCCGGCCCTCACGGTTGCGAGAGCTGGGTGTCTCGGTAAATGATGTATTAAGATAAGTGCGGGACGGTGGTGTCACCAAGCGCAGCGGTCGTTGGGTGTCGATCGTGTCTATTGCGGCCCAATGATCCGGCATCTTTGGCATGCCGTCGTGATATGGCCCGATTGCCGCCCAATCTGGCTTAAACCGAAAACGGCCATCTGGATGTGGAAAGCCCGTCAGGAAGTGTGCTTCCTCAAAGTTGGAGCCACAATCGATCCAGCCGCGGAGGGCGGCATCGGCTAGCGAGACACCCTTTGACGCCTTCAAGGTTGCATCGACCAAAGTTTCAGAAGACATCGAGAGGCTTGGATGATCGGCCCCAAGTCGTTTGGCTAAGCTGTTGACGACATCCAGGTTGCTGCGGCATTCGGCGAATTGGTCCAGGACGCGGGGGCCTATGGTTAGGGCCGTATGTCCCCAGCCCATATAGAGATCGTTGAGTTCGAGGAACGTAGCCGCTGGCAGCAGTATATCGGCATAGCGAGCTGTCGGCGTCATGAAATGTTCGTGCACGCTGATAAAGAGGTCTTCGCGCGCGAGGCCGCGGCGGACTGCTGCGGAATCTGGTGCGACTAATGCCGTATTGGAATTTTGTATCAACATTGCTGTGATCGGCGGCCCACCGGCCAAGGCTTCTTCATCTCCGCATAGGATAGCACCGATGCGCGATTGATCGAGAACTCGAGTTACGTTTTTGGCATAATCGCTCGCATGTGCCAGCGTAGTGTCTAAGCCCCAAATGTCGAAGCTGGCAAAAAAAGCCCCACCACCTTTGTGCCGCCAGGCACCGGTGACCGCTGGTAGGCAGCTAACTGCGTGCATATTACTGGCGCCGTTCCGACTGCGGGTAAATCCGACGCCAAGCCGCAGAAAACTCCTGGCTGTTTTGCCGTACAACTGAGCAAAATCGCGAATTTCCGGCGCAGCGACGCCGGTAATTTTAGCAGCCCATTCAGGAGTTTTTTCTGCTAGGTGGGCGCGAACATCGTCACCAAAATCGGTGAGCTCAGCGAGAAATGCTTCGTCAGCCAAGCCTTCTGCTAGAATGACTTGCATCATGGCGCAAGCCAGTGCTCCGTCGGTTCCAGGATTAAGCACAATGCCTATGTCGGCCGCTGCCATCGTCGACGTTCTATAGACATCAATAACAACCAATTTGGCATTGTTTGACTTACGCGCCTTCTGAATGTGTTTCATCAAATTGATATTTGTGTGAACGGGATTACCGCCCCAAACGACAATGAGATCGGCATCTTCGATCTCAACCGGATCCACGCCACGTTGTTCCCCGACGCCAGCTTGCCAACCCGAGACGCCGGGTGTCACACAGATCGTTCCCTTCATACCAGAATAGCCAAGCAGCCTGCTTAGCCGCTCTATTCCATAGCGCTGGATGACACCAAGTGTGCCCCCGGAGTGATAAGGCCATACTGATTCCGGGCCGTGTGTTTTCGATGCCAATTCAAAGGCGTGAGCAATTTCATCGAGTGCTTCGTCCCAGCTTATCCGTTTGAATTTGCCTTCGCCTTTGGCGCCGATTCGTTTCATTGGGTGTTTTAGGCGATCCGGATGATGGGCCCGTTCGGCATAGCGACCCACTTTCTCGCAAACTACCCCGGCCGTGAAGGGTAGGCTAGCCGAACCGCGAATCCGCCCTATCCGTGTGGGAGACAGCCGTTCGACTTCTAGCCCGCAGGCGCTCGGGCAATCATGTGGGCACGCTGTGCGGACAATCTCGATTTCGGATGACATGCAGCAGTCTCCCTATTGAAAGCTGTATAAATTATATTCCATATGACAGGCCTTTTCACGTTACTAGTGACTTTGGAAGTGGCACGAGGTGGCTCACAGGCACTTCGATGAAGAGGCAGCATGGACCATTACAGCGGTCTTTGATGCTGCTTGGACAGTTGAGGCGTAAGGATTGATGCATTGAGTGCGTCTTGATCAAACTTACCTGATTTCCTTAGTGAGTGATTTAAGATTGTTTAAGGAGGGGGCAAAGTCGATAAATAAAAACTGATGCGGGCCGCTAGGCGTTAGCCGAAGCCTCTGGTTTTTCGGCTACAATCAATTTAGCAAAAAATTCTCGCTGCGTCCTCAGGATGCGTAATCCCGATTGTTCGAACAGTTCGGTGAGATCGCTTGTGATGAAATCATGGTAATAAGGTTCATGGAACGCGAGGGGAAATCGCCGAAGCAAGGCGTCGTAGTCAGGCCGATCACCGATCTGCATCGAATCTAGGAAGAACAGCCGCCCGCCTGGCTTTAAGACGCGCGACATCTCGGCTGCGACTTGACGTCTAACCTGTCGTGGTAATTCATGGAATAAGAAGACGCAACTTAAGGTTTCATGGCTTGCATCAGCGAAGGGAAGCGCTTCGGCGTTGGTCTGAATAAGTCCTGTTCGAGACCACTCCATAAGGCCGCGCCGCGCTTCCCGAAGATACGGCAAGCTGAGATCAGCGCCGGCAACGCGTATACGCGGTCTGGCATCTTTAAGCATCGCAAGAAATCGTCCCGTCCCGCAGGCGACATCGAGATGTTTTGTCTCCTGGACAGTGGCGGACTGTATAAATTGTAATAGTGATCCAAGGCATTGCCGTCGCATCGCGTCTGCACCGCCGACGAAGAGCACTTCGACTTGATGATCATAGAGCGCTGCCGATTCATCCGTCAGATATCCACCACTCTGGTAGTGGAAATTCTGCAAAAAATAGCGAGGATAGTGGCCGCGCAGGCCAGGTTTAAAAACTTCTTGACCAATTCCCGCGTGGCGGCGGCGATTGACGGCTGAAAGGTCCCGAAAAAAAGCGAGGGACTTTCGTGCATTGGAAATAGGATTCATTTCCGTTAGTGGTGGGGCTGGATAGAGCCCTTTTCGGATATTGCTCCAATCCCGCACTAACAAATTATTGAGATCGGCATAGATCGCGCGCCAGCTCGGCAGGGGGCCGTCTTCCTGATAGTCAAATGCCGGTGCCAACCGCAGGGCAGCAGCATAATGTGCGGAATACCATGCCGACCGCAACTTCTGTGTTGCCTGATAGATATACTTGTCTAATTGTGCTGGCATATAGTGGTCCTCTGGTTGGAAGATCATGTCGCAAAAATGCTTAAACAATCAAGGCGGCGGATTGCAGCAGTCAGCTTTATCGGGTAGTCGGGGATGGTTATTTGGGAGGGTCAGATGTTTAAGAATTTAGATGAGATCGACTGTCGCGGTCGCCGCGTGATCGTGCGCGGCGATTTAAATGTGCCAATGCAAGGTGGTGCCATTACAGACAGCACGCGGTTGGATCGCTTTGCGGCGACCGTGCGGGAGCTCAGCGATAAGGGTGCTCGCGTCGCCATCGTCTCCCATCTTGGCCGCCCGCAAGGAGAGGTGAGGCCGGAATTGAGTTTGCGGCCAATCGCTGACGCTTTGTCGATAGCCTTGGGTGGACGGGCCGTCGCCTTTGCTGACGACTGCATTGGTGCCGAAGCCAAAAGCGCTATTGAGGCGCTGCCGGACGGCGGGATAGTTTTACTGGAAAATATTCGGTTTCATAAGGGCGAGGAGGCTAATGACCCAACCTTTATTGCCGCCTTGGCGAAAAATGCAGACCTATTCGTGAACGATGGGTTTTCGGTGTCCCACCGTGCACATGCTTCGACAGCGGGAATTGCCGGCGTCCTCCAGGCTTATGCTGGGCGTGGCATGCAGGCTGAATTGGAAGCCCTGTCTGCGGCGCTCGAAGTGCCGAAAAAGCCGGTTGTGGCTCTTGTGGGTGGCGCCAAGGTTTCGACGAAACTGTCGGTTCTTGGGCACCTTCTTCATAAGGTTGATTCTTTGATAATCGGCGGCGGTATGGCCAATACATTTCTGTTTGCCCTCGGTACCGATATTGGCGCCAGCCTTTGTGAAAAGGAATTAGCTGACACGGCCCGGGAAATTATGGCGCGTGCCGACGAGATTGGCTGCCGCATCGTGCTGCCGACCGATGTTGTCATCGCTGCTGGATTGGAAGAGGGAATTGCCACTAAAGTCGCACCGATTGCCGCCGTTCCGCCAAGCCAGATGATCCTCGACGTCGGTCCCGAAACGCGCGCTGCCCTGAACCGGCATCTGGAAAATTGTGGGACCTTGCTGTGGAACGGCCCGCTAGGCGCATTTGAGGTTACGCCTTTCGATG
Source organism: Rickettsiales bacterium (assembly GCA_002724555.1). Lineage (GTDB taxonomy): Bacteria > Pseudomonadota > Alphaproteobacteria > UBA8366 > UBA8366 > UBA6544. Next base: position 24,629 of record PBOZ01000007.1, on the reverse strand, counting down.
CCGGGACGAATGCCGTAGCACAACGGGCTGCGGAATTGACAGCGTTGGGTTCCCTGGTTTCAGTCGCCGGTGGTGGTGATACGGTGGCGGCTCTGCGTCGCGCGGATGCGATAGATGACTTCAGCTATGTGTCAACGGCCGGGGGGGCGTTTCTCGAATGGATGGAGGGCTCTGAGTTGCCGGGTGTCGCCGCGCTAAATAAATAACAAATTGGCCCCCTTTTCGCGTTAGTATCTGAACGTGGCGAAAATTATTAAAGTTATTATGTTTGTCTCCTTCTCAGGTATAGGTCCCAACATAGGTCCATCAGAAATTCCGGAGCCGAGATCTGTGGTTTATTTCGCATGTCGTCAGGTGAAAACTGAAGTGCCGCCTGGAAAGTATCACCTGGCACTAGCTGAGACTAAAGATACCCAAGTGGGTTTCACCATGTGCTATGCGCCGCTACGTGCAACTTAGAGGGTCGACTTCGCAATATGACACCTGCATCTGACATTACAGCTGAAGGCGGCCCCCGCGTCCTTGAAATTCCGGAGGGCGACAATCGCGAAAGATTAGTCTGCCCAGATTGTGGCTTCATTAATTATGAGAACCCCAAAATCGTTGTCGGCTCGGTCGTTGGCTATGATAAAAAAATTCTTTTGTGCAGGCGTGATATCAATCCCCGCCGAGGCTATTGGACCATACCGGCGGGCTATCTCGAGCTAAATGAAACTGTTGTGGACGGTGCGCGGCGCGAAGCCCGTGAGGAAGTCTGTGCAGAGATCGATATCGATCGAGTTCTAGGAATCTATAACGTACCGCGTATAAGCCAGGTACAAATTATCTATCGAGCGAGTTTATCGGAACCGGATTTTGGTGTCGGTGAAGAAACTCAGGAGGTTGCCCTTTTTGCTTGGGACAACATTCCTTGGGACGATATAGCTTTTCCGTCGGTTCATTGGGCGCTCAATCACTATCGGGCCGTCGAAGGCATCAAGGAATTTGCACCACACAGTAATCCCCAAGGTGATTTTGGGAGCTTTTAGTTTTTGTTCTCGCCGCTTTCGTCCTCCTCTGGGGCAATCTGATACCTTTGGATCATTGGCACCTGGGTCATTATAAACACGAGGGTGAGGCCCATCAGGCCGAAAACCTTAAAGTTTACCCAAATATCCGTGCTTTGCGTACGCCATACGATTTCGTTCAGGATGCCGGAGACGAGGAAGAATACGCCAAATCTATATGTCAGTTTTCGCCAACCTTCGTCGTTTAGCTGCCAAGCTTGGCCGAACAGTGGTTTAAGGACGGGACGGTTGAAGAGGAGCCCCCCAAACATCACTATAGCAAAGAGGCCTTGGACGATCGTCGGCTTCATCTTGATGAAGCGCTCGTCATCCAACCACAAGGTCAATCCCCCGAAGACTAGAACGAGGCCGGCCGTAACCAGTGGCATAATCGGCACCGTGCGTTCTAGGCTATAGGAAAGTGCAAGGCCTAGTGTCACTGCTAACATGAGGCCGCCGGTCGCGGTGAATAGATTGTATTGCCAGTAGAGCAAAAGAAATACTGCTAAAGGGCCGAAGTCGACCAGTGGTTTCAGCCAAGGGCGTGGTGTGTGATTCATGGTGTTTTTATATTTTATTCCGTGGTGGAATTAAAAGTCTTCGATATTTCTAAGACACATAGATAAGTGGCGCGAGTGTTAATCAAAAGCCAAGCGATTGCAGGCTAATGCCGATGGGCCTCTTGGAGAATGACTACGAAAAGAACATTGCCATACATAGAGGCTTTTGCCAGAAGGTTATAGATTGCGTCAATTAACTAACTACGGCGCAGGATAAACCAGTTTCATTTGGCTTTATTTGTTCAACGGAAATGTCATGTGAGTGGGCGAACCGAGAGATGCCCTTTTAACGGCTATTGCGGCATGACCAGCTTTAGGATTAATCTCTCATATGTCTTCGGAAGGATCCAGAATTCCGCCTGCCGGGACCGCTATAGGCGAAATTGGGCAGGCGAGCCCGCGCGAACAAAACACGCGCCCAATAAATTCACCATCGCCTAGTGGCAGGCGACGCTATTTTGCCGACTCCACGGATATTGAAGCGGCGATTGATCGCTTGGCGCAGCTGCTTGCGGCAGATACAAATGGGCCGCGTACCGATGTTCCGCCGGGCTATTATCTCAATATACTCGTTTGATCGGAAAATTGGTTTACACTGTGTGTATAAGGTTCAACTAAATGACGCTAATTTTCTGAATCTGCTGGCGCGTATGGGTCGAATTTAATTAGAGTAGCTGCGGGGTGTTATTTTAATAGTAGACCCTTATGTTGGCAGAGAATGCTTGTTTATGTGAGGCGAGCTTGCTCTGTGCGATTGTGGTCCTGGGATGCTTAAACCGCTACTTTGCCTACGATGACGTGAGACTTTCTGGAATTGATAAGATTCGTTCTGGCTACTTGAAATCGATAGGTAGGAAACTTTCACATTGGTACGACCTGGGTAAGAAGAATTGTTAAGCTAATCTCGCGATTGCTGCCTAAGCTGCCGGCCTATCAGTGTCCACTCCCATGAGATTGAGGGCGAAATCACGAGCTGAGAAGGCGCGGAGGTCTTCCACTCCTTCACCGACGCCAATGGCGCGGACCGGTAATTCGAACCGGTCCGCTAGCGCGACTAACACACCGCCTTTCGCTGTGCCGTCGAGCTTTGTGACCACTAGGCCGGTAATCGATATCATCTTCTGGAACGTCTCGACTTGTGCGATGGCGTTTTGACCTGTCGTAGCGTCGAGAACCATGAGTACTTCGTGCGGCGCTGCCGGATCTAACTTGGCAATAACGCGCTGAATTTTTTCGAGCTCCGCCATAAGGTCGGCTTTATTGTGGAGGCGTCCGGCTGTATCAATCAGGAGAACGTCAACATTTGATATACGCGCTTGCTCTATCGACTCGTATACCAAACCCGAGGGGTCGCTGCCGGCCTCACGGGCAATTATGCGGCAACCGGCGCGCGCTCCCCAGACGCCTAGTTGCTCAATCGCAGCGGCTCGGAACGTATCGCCCGCCGCTAGAAGAACCGAGCGACCTTCGTCGACAAGTTGTTTTGCCAATTTCCCAATAGTTGTTGTCTTACCGGTACCATTCACGCCAACGACCAGCACGATGTGTGGCTTGTTATCGCCGATAAGCAGGGGTTCTGCCACCGGTTCCAAAATTGTGGTAATATCGTTGGCTAACATTTCGCGTACTTCGTCCGCTTCGACGTCTCTTTCGATACGTCGGGCCGCCAGCTGCCCTGCCAGCCGCGCGGCAGTTGCTGGGCCTAGATCTGCCATAACCAAAATATCTTCAAGTCCCTCAATAGCCGCCGCGTCTAGGCGACGCCGCTTGAAGACGCCAGCAATCCCATCAACAAGACGCAGCGAGGATTTTGAAAGGCCCGATTTAAGTCGGGAAAGCCAGCCGCCGTTCATGCGGTGTCTCGGTGTATGGCTGTTGCCTGAAGCGTTTTATTTTTATTGATACTCGTAACGCGAGCCATCACAATTTTTCCAGGCATAATATCCCCGCTAACGTGGATAGGTGCGAAATGAGCAGTCCGCCCAAAATTTGATTTCTCAATCAGGACCGCTTCTATTTGCCCTATGCGGCTTTCAAGGTAATTGCGGACTGCCCCAGCGCCAGCATCACGCAAGCTGGCTGCACGGGCCTTTCGAACTGTTTTGTCGATGGGTGGCATTTTCGCCGCAGGTGTTCCGCTGCGCTCGGAATATGGGAAGACATGTAGCCATGTAAGACCACAATCTTCGATCAAAGTTAAACTCTTTCGAAACATCTTATCGGTTTCGGTCGGAAATCCGGCGATCAGATCGGCACCAAAGACTATATCTGGCCGCAAGGACCGCAGCTCGTCGCAGAGGTGCACAGCATCTTGGCGGCTGTGCCGCCGTTTCATACGTTTTAAAATCATATTGTCACCCGATTGCAAGGAGAGATGCAGATGCGGCATCAGCCGTTCTTCTTCAGCGATGACCCTCTTTAGGTCGTCGTCGATCTCGATGCAGTCAATTGATGAAATTCGCAATCGCCTCAGTTCAGGCAGTTGTGCGAGCAAGCGGCGGATCATTTGACCTAGGCTAGGTTGTCCGGGCAAGTCATCCCCATAAGAGGAGATGTCAACTCCGCTTAAGACAATTTCCACATAACCGTTCTCCACTAGTTGGCGTACCTGTGTAACGACCTGTCCAATCGGCACGGAACGGCTGTTGCCGCGGCCAAACGGGATAATGCAGAACGTGCAGCGGTGATCGCAGCCTTGCTGAACCTGGACGATGGCACGGGCACGGTCCTCGAAACCCTGTAAGAGGTGGCCGGCAGTCTCGCGGATAGACATAATATTATTAACGAGGACCGGTTCCGCAGATCTGTAGCTCGCGAGGTGAAGTTTTTCAATATTTCCCAAAACACGATCGACTTCCGGCATTCCGGCAAAAGAAGCTGGATCTACTTGCGCTGCGCAGCCGGTGACAATGATTTCTGCTGAAGGATTGTCTCGCCGAGCGCGCCGGATGGCCTGTCGGGCCTGTCGTTCCGCCTCATGGGTGACTGAGCATGTGTTGATCACCACCATATCTTCTGCTGGTGTATTCAAAAGGTTGCTGCGTATTACCTCAGATTCATAGGCATTTAGCCGACAGCCAAAGGTAAAAATTTGCGGCTTGCGTTTCATTATATAAGACTGGTTCCAAAAGTGCCGAGAAAGCTTGTCGCGACCGGTCCGGTGAGCAGCACATTACCGTCTTCGCGCCAGGATGCCGAGAGTATGCCGCCATCAGCGACAATTTCGGCGGACCGTCCCTTGATTAATCTCCGCCGGATCGCCGCCACCACAACGGCACAGACGCCACTGCCGCAGGCGAGTGTAACGCCAACACCGCGCTCCCATACCCGGAGGCGCATGCGGTTACCATCAAGAAGTGAAACAAATTCGACATTCGTCCGTTCTGGAAACAGCGGATGATGTTCAATAATGGGTCCATGTAATTCAATTTCGATTGCTTCCGCGTCATCGACAAAGAAAACACAGTGCGGATTGCCAATGCCAACAGCGATCGGTGCGGCTAACCCGTCGATTAAGGACGGCAGACTGCAGGTTTTAATCGCTTTTGAGAGTGGAATATTTTTCCAATCCAAATGGGCGGGCCCCATATCGATGGTTATTTCGCCGCTAGCCGCCCGTTCGGCACTAAGGATAGCAGAATGTGTTTCGATGGAAAGTGTGCTGGTTCCGTCTTCATCCATTACCTTCGATGCGGCGCAGCGTGCGCCATTGCCGCAGGTACCAGCTTCGCTGCCGTCCGCGTTATGGAATCTGAAGCGGACATCAGCGCCATTTTGTGACGATTCAATTGAAATTATTTGGTCACAACCAATTCCGCGGTGACGGTCGGCAATAACCGCAAATGTTTTTGCTGATAAGTTTAATTGATGCGCCCGCTGATCTATCACGACGAAGTCGTTCCCCGCGCCGTGCATCTTCGTAAAAGGTACCATCGACATTGCAATCACGCTCCGCGCACAAATCAGTATTTTTGAGAGCCTTATAGGGGGTGGGAGGGCGTGCTGTCTACCGGTTTGCGAGATTGGTTGCGTTAAACAACTTTCTAAATTATTTGCAATAGGCGTCATAATAGTACGTGCATTTTTAACCAGGGATCCCTAAGCGACGCTTGACTTGGTTGCCGCACAGGCGTAGTAGCCGGTGTTAATTTCCTGGGAACGCTAATTTCCCGGCCCTAAGGGGCCCCGCCAGTCCGCGAGTTTTCGCGCACTGGCGCTGTTGGCGTTTTACTGTTTGTTGAGTGTGGATAAGATGTTTGATGCGCTGAGTGATCGCCTTGGAGGTATTTTCGATAGCCTCACACGCCGCGGGGTCTTGAAAGAGCAGGACGTCGATGAAGCGATGCGAGAGATTCGTGTGGCGATGCTGGAAGCTGACGTGGCACTTCCAGTTGTCCGTGACTTCATCGCAAAGGTTAAGCCGGCAGCATGCGGGCGCGAGGTCTTGCGGTCTGTTACGCCGGGTCAGATGGTCGTTAAGATTGTCCATGACGAATTAGTCGCCATATTGGGGGATGATGAAGAGGCTGGCATAAGTTTGGCGGCACCCCCCCCAGTAGCCATCCTTCTTGTTGGATTGCAAGGTTCTGGAAAGACGACCTCCGCAGCTAAGTTAGGGTTACGTTTAAAAACTCGGGACAAACAGAAAGTTTTGATGGCGTCGTTGGATGTTTATCGGCCGGCTGCGCAGCAGCAATTGGCGATTTTGGGTGAACAGGCTGAAGTCGTCACGCTGCCAGTTGTTGATGGCCAGCAACCCGTCGATATTGCGAAACGCGCCATGCAGGCCGGACGCCTTGGTGGTTATGATGTAGTCATTCTCGATACAGCGGGCCGACTTCACGTTGATGAGATGTTGATGGATGAAGTTGCCGCAGTCCGCAGTGTCAGCGAACCGCACGAAGTTTTGCTTGTGGCTGATGCTATGACAGGTCAGGACGCGGTAAACGTCGCGCAGAATTTTAACGAACGCGTTGGGCTGACGGGCATTGTTCTGACACGTGTTGATGGCGATGCGCGCGGGGGCGCCGCCTTGTCGATGCGGGCAGTTACTGGTTGTCCGATAAAGATGATTGGTGTTGGTGAAAAGCTTGATGAATTCGAGCCATTTCACCCGGACCGGATCGCGAACCGAATTCTTGGGATGGGCGATGTCGTTAGCCTGGTTGAAAAGGTTTCCGAAACTGTTGAGACGGAAAATGCAGAGAAACTCGCAAAAAAGCTAAAAAAAGGTGATATGGATCTCGATGATCTCGCCGATCAGTTGGATCAGTTGCAGAAGATGGGCGGCCTTGGCGGTATAATGGGCATGTTGCCGGGCGTCGCTAAGGCTCAGAAGCAGATGGCTGAGGCAAACCTTGACGAGACGATGGTCCGACGTCAACGCGCGATTATTTCTTCGATGACACAGAATGAACGTACTCGTCCGAAACTTATACAGGCCTCCCGTAAACGTCGGATCGCAGCTGGGTCAGGTACGTCGGTTCAGGATGTTAACAAGCTGCTAAAGCAGTTTCAGATGATGAACAAGATGATGAAAAAAGTCGGGAAAATGGGGAATAAGGGTATGATGCGCCATGGACTCCCCGGCATGCCGCAAGGTGGTCTTCCACCTGGCTTCAGCTAGAGAACCGGCTCTACTCAAAACGTTTAACTTAAGTTGGAGAAACGACCATATGTCCTTGAAGATTAGACTAGCGCGTGGAGGTGCTAAAAAACGCCCCTTTTATCGGATCGTTGTAGCAGATTCTCGTATGCCGCGGGATGGCCGGTTTATCGAGCGGGTCGGTACTTATAATCCGATGCTCCCAAAAGAGCATCCGGAGCGGATCGAATTGAAGACTGAGCGCATCCAACATTGGTTGTCGGTTGGCGCGCAGCCGTCTGATCGTGTTGCACGCTTTCTTGGAACGGCCGACATCATTGGAAAGCGTGAAATTCCAGAGCAAACGAAAAAGAATCAACCTAAGGCGAAGGCGCAGGAACGTTTGAAGGAAGCCGAAGAGAAAGCTGCTGCCGCTACCGAAGCGCCGGCCGAGGAAGCGCCGGCCGAGGAAGCGCCGGCCGAGGAAGCGCCGGCTGAGGAACAAACCAAAGACGAAAGCTAGTTAGAGGCGGATTGTGACGAAAGAGGCACTCGATATATCGAGCCGTAGGTTGTGCGTCGGTGTGATAACGGCCTCCCACGGCGTGCGCGGCCAGGTTCGAGTAAAGAGCTTCACTGCCGCGCCCGAAGACATTGCTGCTTATGTGCCATTGACGGACGTGAGTGGCAGGAACGAATACTGCCTGCAGTTCGTCGGCAAGGCAAAAGGCGTCTTGCTCGCCAAGGTCGAAGGTGTGCGCGACCGTGATGCCGCGGAAGCGCTGCGCGGAGTCGAACTTTTTGTTGGCCGAGACCAGTTGCCACAGATTGAAGATGACGAAGAGTTTTATTATGCCGATCTCATCGGTCTGAGCGCGGTGCTGCCGGACGGGAAACCTTACGGGATGGTTAAAGCGCTCCACGACTTCGGCGCTGGCCATATGATTGAATTTATGTTGGATGGGAGTGGCGACGTACTCCTGCCGTTTACGAAAGAGGTGGTGCCGGAGATCGATTTGGATGCCGGCTGGGTTTTGGTCGAGCCGCCGGAGATGTTTGGTGAATCTGAATCGGCGTCGTTAATGAAAGAAAAAGTTGAAAGTGACAGCGAGGGGTCATCATGACCTGGTCAGCCACAGTTCTAACGCTTTTCCCTGGAACGTTTCCAGGTTTGCTTGGCCATTCGCTGCCGGGTGCCGCCTTGAAGGATGGCAAGTGGTCGTTGGAGGTGCGTGATATACGTGATCACGCTATTGGCAGACACCGCAGTGTAGACGACACACCTTTCGGCGGTGGACCTGGTATGGTAATGCGGGCCGATGTTGTAAATTCTGCGCTGGAGGCGGTGAATTCAGGGGGCCGACCGGAAATTTACCTTTCGCCCCGAGGCCGACGCCTCGATCAATCAGTAGTCGAAGAGCTGGCCGTTGGTGATGGTGTAGTCTTGCTGTGCGGTCGCTATGAGGGTTTAGATGAGCGTGTTATTGAGGCGCGTGGGATGCAGCAAATCAGCCTAGGTGATTTTGTTCTCTCGGGTGGCGAATATGCAGCAATGTCTTTGATTGATGCCTGCGTACGTCTGCTGCCGTGCGTTCTCGGCGCAGTTGATTCGCTGTCGGAAGAGAGTTTTAAGGCGGGTCTCTTGGAGTACCCGCAATATACGCGTCCTGCTGAGTGGGGTGACAGAAAGGTGCCCGGAGTTTTACTCAGCGGTCACCACAAACGAATTCAACACTGGCGTCTTACTGAGGCGCAGAGAGTGACGCGTGAGCGGCGTGTCGATCTCTGGTCACGGTATGTTGCTGGACTAAACGAAGCGAGGGTTTCGTCATGAACATTATCGAACAATTGGAAGCCGAACAGTTAGAGAAACTGACACAGGAGCGCCCGGTGCCGGAATTTGGGCCTGGTGACACGTTGCGTGTCAACGTGAAGGTTGTCGAGGGCACGCGAGAGCGTGTGCAGGCATTTGAGGGCGTGTGTATTGCGCGCCGCAATTCGGGCCTGAACAGTGCCTTTACGGTCCGTAAAATCAGTTATGGCGAAGGGGTTGAGCGTGTATTTCCACTCTACAGCCCGCGGATTGAGTCGATCGACGTCGTCCGCCGTGGTGATGTTCGCCGTGCCAAGCTCTACTATCTGCGCGGCCGTCGTGGTAAGAGCGCAAGGATTGCTGAGAAGACGACCCGCCGGGACGTTGACGTGCCGACAACGGGCAAAGCGGCAAATGAGCCTGTAGCCGAGGGCCCTGTGAGCAAGGATTGAACAACACGCGCTTCAGGAAAAGATATAGTCTGGCTAGAGATATAGGGACGGAACATGGCTGCACCGCGTACGCTGCTAGATAAGATCTGGGAATCTCATTTGGTTGACCAACAAGTGGATGGCACCTGCCTTCTCTATATAGATCGACATATCATTCACGAGGTGACGAGCCCACAGCCCTTCGAAGGGTTGAAGTTGTCGGGGCGCAGAGTGCGCCGACCGGAACTGACGCTCGCTGTGATCGATCATAATATAGCAACTAACCGCGATGAGGAAATTCCCGAAGACTCGCAATTACAGGTCGATACGCTTCGCCGTAATTGCGCTGAGTTTGGCGTCCAGCTATTCGAAGTCGACGACCCTCGCAACGGGATTGTGCATATCATCGGCCCGGAACAGGGTTTTACCCTTCCGGGTGTGACCTTGGTCTGCGGCGATAGTCATACAGCGACCCACGGTGCTTTTGGCGCGCTTGCCTTCGGTATAGGCACGTCTGAAGTAGAGCATGTTATGGCGAGCCAAACGCTCTTGCAGTCACCCGTTAAAAGCATGCGCGTCACTGTAAATGGCGAATTGCCGTTGGCTTGTACAGCAAAAGACTTGATCCTGTCGCTGATCGGCAAGATTGGCACTGGTGGTGGCACTGGTCACGTAATCGAGTATACCGGCCCGGCGATTGCTGCGCTGTCGATGGAAGGCCGGATGACTGTTTCGAACATGAGTATTGAGGCGGGGGCACGGGCGGGACTTATTGCGCCAGATGCGAAAACTTTCGAATATCTAAAGGGCAGGCCCTTCGCGCCGGAAGGTGCGGATTGGGATGCCGCTGTCGCTTATTGGAAGACGCTGCCCTCGGACCAAGGTGCGACTTATGATACTGAAGTTATCCTCGATGTAAGTGAAATTGAGCCGCAGGTTACGTGGGGCACCAGTCCGGAAGACGTTGTGCCCATTTCTGGTGTCGTTCCGAATCCCAAAGACGCGCCGAACGAAGATAAAGCTGCGGCGATTAAACGCTCAAACGATTACATGGGCCTGAAGCCTGGCACCAGAATGACCGATATCGAAATAGACACGGTTTTCGTTGGCGCCTGCACTAATGGGCGTATCGAAGATATACGGGCTGTTGCCGAAGTTGCGAAGGGTCGCAAGGTGAAGGAAGGTATTCGGACCTTGATCGTGCCGGGGTCTGGTCTCGTGAAGCAACAGGCTGAAGAAGAAGGTTTAGCGCAAATCCTTATCGATGCTGGCTTCGATTGGCGCGAACCTGGCTGTTCCATGTGCCTTGCTATGAACGTAGACCGGTTACAGCCGGGCGAGCGCTGCGCAGCAACGTCGAACCGTAACTTTGAAGGCCGTCAAGGTCGGGGTGGTCGGACGCATTTGGTAAGCCCGGCCATGGCGGCAGCGGCAGCGATCACCGGCAAGCTCACGGATATTCGCGGTATGACGTCATGACGAAACGGACACCTAATGGTCAGAAGCCGGGAGGGTTAACCAACGTTGATCAGCTATTCGGTCGCGATTTGCGTCGGAATGGCTGGTTTATTGAAGAAAGTCTTTCTTCTGGCGGGTGGCGCCGCCCGTCTATGAGCAACAATGATTGGCCAACAGAAAACAGTCCGGATCCCGCTGTTATTTGGGCGTTGCGAAATCGGCGGCGCGTCTAGGAAGGGGTAAGTGCAATGCAAAAATTTACAAAGTTGACCGGCGTTGCTGCGCCGATGGATCGGATCAATATTGATACGGATCAGATTATCCCAAAATTGCACTTGCGCACCATTAAGCGCACGGGCTTAGGGAAGTTTGCTTTTGAGGAGGCGCGTTACGATGTCAACGGAAATGAGAAACCGGACTTTATTCTGAATCAGGAACCGTATCGCAATGCTCAGATCATCATTGCGGGCGACAATTTTGGCTGTGGTTCGTCGCGGGAGCATGCGCCCTGGGCTCTAACGGATTTTGGCATCCGAAGCGTTATCTCGACCAGTTTCGGCGACATATTCTATAACAACAGTATGAAAAACGGACTAGTGCCAATTCGGGTAAGTCGTGAAGAGCTCGATGCTTTAATGGCGGACGCTAAAGACGCGGAGAACCCCAGGCTGACGATCGATCTCGAAAAGCAGCAGATACAGAGACCTAATGGTCCGATCGTCAACTTTGATTTTGATGAATTTCGCCGGCACTGCCTGTTAAATGGTCTCGACGATGTCGGATTGACCCTGCAAAAAGATGGATTGATCAGCAGTTTTGAGAATAAACGGAAGCAGGAATTGGGTTGGCTTGAAACAGGCACGGGTATCTGACAAGGCAATCTAGGCGTGTCGTTACGGATATAAGAATTACTGGAGTACGGAAGTCATGGCGGCAAATAAAAAGCTCTTGGTCTTACCGGGCGACGGTATTGGTCCCGAAGTAATGGGACAGGTTTTGCGCGTCGTTAATTGGTTTGGTGACAATCGAGCCGTCGGCTTTGATGTAAAGCAAGACCTTGTAGGAGGCGCCGCGTATGATGCGCATGGCACACCCCTGACGGACGAAACTCTGGCATCAGCGATGGAGGCCGATGCGGTAATGTTTGGGTCTATTGGTGGGCCTAAATACGATAATGTGCCACGAGATAAGAGGCCTGAGGCGGGTCTATTGAAATTAAGAAGGGAAATGGAGCTTTTTGCAAATTTGCGTCCAGCACTGACATTTGAAGGTCTCTTGGATGCTTCCTCGCTTAAGGAAAATGTCGTTAAAGGACTGGACATGCTCATCGTCCGTGAGCTAACCGGCGGCATCTATTTTGGTGAACCGCGTGGTGTTGAAACTATGTCAAACGGGAAACGCCGGGGTTTCGACACGCAGACCTATGATGAAGATGAGATTCGGCGTGTCGCGGCAGTTGGGTTCGAACTTGCTCGCGAGCGAAATCATAAAGTGCATTCGGTTGAAAAAGCTAATGTCATGGAGAGCGGCGTTTTCTGGCGCGAGATAGTTACCGAATTGCATAAAGATTCATACGCGGACGTCGAACTTGAGCATATGTATGCGGACAATTGTGCGATGCAGCTTGTGCGGAACCCTAAGCAGTTCGATGTCATTGTTACTGATAATCTCTTTGGCGATATTCTCTCCGATTGTGCTGCCATGTTGACCGGTTCGATTGGCATGCTGCCGTCGGCTTCGCTGGGTTCGCCGGATGCGGCCGGACGCAGAAAAGCGCTTTACGAGCCAGTGCACGGCAGCGCGCCTGATATCGCTGGTGAGGGGAAAGCCAACCCGTGTGCTTGCCTGCTCAGTTATTCCATGATGCTGCGTTACTCCTTTGGTCTTGGCGAAGAAGCAGACTTGGTTGATCAGGCCGTGGCCAATGTCTTGCGAAGTGGCGTCCGCACCCCTGATATAGTGGGTGACGGTGATATTTCGGTGTCGACTGAAGCGATGGGCGACGCATTGCTGGAGGAACTGGATCGCTTAAGCGCCTAGTACGAGTTAGGCAATCTCTCTGACTATTGTTCCCGTATAGGATGCACGCGCAATCTACTTTGAGGATAGTGTTATGAGGTAAGTGATGCCGCGTCTGTTCGCCAGAGTGGCATCTATTGTGTTCTAGAACTCAAAAGCTGCGTTGTGATTTTGCGGTTAGCACCAAATGATGAATCATTATTACGGGATAATCGATGCTACGGGTAAACGGATTCGAATAGCGCTTAAACAGACCGTGCGGAAACGCGGCGTAAGTAACCAACTAATTTTGCGTGAGTACGATTATGATTAACCACATTCATAAAAAACCTGCGGTTTTGTGAACTGGTTTGATTGTGTTTCGGCTTGCATTCCGAGATTAGGAATCATAAGTCACCGACTGAAATTAACACGAGTATCAAGCCATGGGTTACAAAGTTGCCGTCGCAGGCGCCACCGGGAATGTGGGTCGCGAGATTTTAAATATCCTGCATGAAAGGAATTTTCCGGCGGATGAGGTTATTCCGCTGGCTTCCGAAGCGTCCATTGGCAAAGAAGTGTCGTATGGAGAGGATGATACTCTCACTGTGCAGGCCTTGAATCATTTCGACTTTAAAGGCACTGACCTCGGTCTATTCTCTCCCGGGGGCGCGGTTTCGGCGGAACATGCTCCGCGGGCAGCTACTGCTGGATGTGTGGTCATTGACAACACGTCCCATTTTCGAATGCATCCAGACGTGCCGTTGGTGGTGCCGGAAGTTAACCCGCAGGCACTAGATGGATATGCCGAGCGGAATATTATCGCGAACCCAAATTGTTCAACCATTCAAATGGTCGTTGCCCTTAAGCCGTTGCACGATGTGGCGAAGATTAAGCGGGTTGTCGTCAGCACCTATCAATCGGTATCGGGGGCTGGCCGTGCTGGTATGGATGAGCTCTTCAATCAGACGCGCCAGGTTTACGTCAACGACCCAATCCAGCCTGAAGTCTTTACCAAGCGCATTTCCTTCAATGTGATACCCCACATCGATAAGTTTATGGATGATGGATCCACGAAGGAGGAGTGGAAAATGGTCGCGGAAACCAAGAAAATCCTTGATCCCAATATTGCCGTTATCGCCACTTGTGTGCGCGTGCCTGTCTTTATAGGTCATGCGGAAGCGGTTCATCTCGAGTTTGAAAATCCAATCGATGAGGATATCGCCCGCGAGGTTTTGTCGGCTGCGCCAGGTGTTGTGGTGGTGGACCATCGTGCTGACGAGGGTTATGTAACGCCGGAAGAAAGCGCGACAGAAGATGACGTTTATGTAAGTCGTATTCGGTCTGACCCTACTGTTGAGAACGGGTTGGCGATTTGGATCGTCGCGGACAATCTTCGAAAGGGTGCGGCCCTAAACACTGTCCAGATTGCTGAGGCCTTGGTCGAGCGGTACTTGCAGAATAGGGTCGCCTAATTGGGCCAATTTTATTGATGGGCGGAGATAAAAATAATAAGCGCGTTGTGAATAATCAGTCAGTGAATTGACGTAACGTGATAAATCGAATTCGTTGTTGAAATGTGTTGGAGTGACTCAATCAGCGCGATATCGGGCTTGCCAAGTTCCTTCGTCTTCATCAACAGCACAAACACAAAATTACAGGCCGTCTCCAGCGCAGTTTCAAAACTGACCCCACGACCAACTAGACAACCAAGAAAGACGGCAGTGAATACGTCGCCTGCTCCAGATGTCGTAACATCAAGCTTTGGTGTTTCAATTTGCCAAATACTCGTACCCTGGGCACCGATGTTAGTTACGCCGGCCGGTGTCTCGATGCCTGTTAAGATGACGCACTTGGGCCCAAAATTTTGCAAATCACTCGCCGCAGTTATGGCATCCTCCAGACCCGTTATTGGGCGTCCAAGTAGGCACGCGGCTTCAAAGATATTTGGGAGTGCGATGTCGGCGGCTGGAAGCGCCATAGTACGAAAGAAGTCGACCAGACCATCTTCCACATAGAGTGTCCCGTTATCACCCATGACAGGATCAAGGCAATAGGGTGCCGAGGGCGCTACCTTTTTAACTGCACCGACTGCATCTAGGAGGACTGGACCCATCTCAAGGGAGCCAAGATAGCCAGATTGGATAGCCTGCACCTCGGATAATATGCCGCGCTCTGAAATACCGCGGATCAATTCGGCGACCTCTTTGGGCGGCACCTGTCGGCCCCGATGGCTGCCGTGGGCTGGGTGATTTGAAAGGTGCACTGTGTCAACCGAAAGACAATCGAGGCCGTATTGCTGTAGGCAGGGAACGGCAGCTGAATTGCCAACATACCCGCTTGCGACGCGGGACTGGATCATTAAAACGCTCATACTTAGATTCAGGGACAGGACTTCCGACTTGTCCAGTCTTATAGAAGAAGGATGCGAAATGAAGTTTGTGCGACCGAGACGCAGCGTTCTCTTTATGCCGGGCGCAAATGCGCGCGCTTTGGAGAAGGCCCGAGGTTTGCCGGCGGATGCCTTGATTTTTGATCTGGAAGATGCCGTTGCACCTGGCGAGAAAGAGGCTGCGCGCCAACAAGTGATTAAAACCATAAAGACGGGCGGCTATGGGCACCGCGAACTCGTTGTCCGCGTCAACGGTTTGAACACGCCTTGGGGAGAGGATGACGTGCGCGAAATTGCTCTATCGGGCGCCGATGCTATCCTTCTGCCTAAGGTTGAGAACAAGCAGATTATCGATTGGATTGAGAGGCGATTGCACGCGGTAGGTGCGCCAGACGCAATGTCTATTTGGTGTATGATCGAGACGCCGAAAGGCGTCCTTAGGGCAGAGGAAATTGCTTCAGCCTCGCCTCGCCTCGATGTTCTGGTGATGGGTACATCCGATCTGGCGAAAGATTTGCACTGTCTGCATACGCCGACACGGGCCCCGTTCATGACAAGTCTATCCTGGTGTATTTTAGCGGCTCGGGCGAATGGCCTGTCGATCTTGGATGGTGTCCATCTGGATTTGGCGGATGACGCTGGTTTAGTGGAAGTTTGCCAGCAGGGCCGGGAGATGGGATTTGATGGCAAGACGCTTATTCATCCAAAGACGATAGCAGCTGCAAACAATGCATTTGCACCGGATGCGGCGGAAGTGCAGTGGAGCCGTCGGGTGATAGCGGTCCACGAAGAGGCAGAAAAATCCGGCAAGGGAGTTGTTCTGCTGGATGGCCAGCTTATTGAGAATCTTCATGTTGAAGAAGCGCGCCGTATTTGCACGCTCGCGGACCGGATCGCGGATATGACTGGCTAGGCAGCCTCGCCGGCCAGTAGGCCTGTCACTGCAGCTTTGATAAGGCCGCCAACATAGCCGATTGTGCCCCCCCCCTCGAGGCCACCGGTCGTCCCACCAGCCGCGAACAGTCCGCCGATGGGCTTGTTATTTTTGTCCAAAACCCGCATGGATCCATCAATCGCAATCCCACCCATGGTATTAGTGATCCCCACCGCTAACGGGAGCGCCATCAATGCGGAGGTGTTGAGCGGAGCCGCTGGGACGGCATGATTGGTGCGGGAAATGTCCTGTGCGACGAAGCTATTATCTTTGAGACAAGCATTGTAGCATTCGATTGTCTCTGTCAGGGTTGTTGGATCGACGCCGATTTGCTGGGCGAGGTCTACCGGGTTATCGGCGCGATAGACTTTACCGCCAGAACGCTCAATCGTTGGATTAGCTGGATAGACAGATTTCACGCCGGGCCCATTTTCCCAAATGTCGCTGTCGAAAACCGTAAAAGTTGAAGCTGGGTTGTCGAAGCGCGAGACGACATTCGACATGTAGATGCCGCCGAGGCCTTCGTCGACGAAACGTCGCCCTGTATTGTCAATGACGATAGCCGCCGCCGCGATTTGATCGACTTGTGGATACGGACTGAAGGCGTCTGGCTGCTGTAGCGCTTCGCGTGCAACAAAGTGTCCGTAAAACCGTTCCATCATTAGGAGGCGGGCTCCCACGGCTTCCGCCATGCGGATACCGTCGCCGGTTGCGCTTCCCGCGCTACGTTGCACGAGCAGGTCGGGCCGTTTCGCGATATACCGGCCGACCATTGACGGATTACCTTGAAAGCCACCATCCGCTATTAAGACGGCGTTCGCGGACACGTTTATCTTATGATCATCTAGCCGGAGATGGATCCCGCGGCAATTGTCTTCGAGCATAATCAGGTCGAGTGCTTCCATTCTTTGGATGAGCCGTCCGCCGGCCACTTTTAGTTTCTGTGCCAGGGCCTTCAGCATCTCGTCCGGGCCGTAATTGGGCCAATCGAGCCCAGCCAACATTGGCCGGTGTGGCGTGACAGTAAATTTGTGCATTGGCGTCGGGCCTGGAGAAAAATCGATGCCGTGATCGCGAAGCCAATAGACTGTGCGGCCAGCATTCTCGGCCATCGCGGCGGCGAGGTCCGGTGCGGCTTCGCCGTGCGTCACCCGGTTAATAGCGGCCATCAAATCGACTGGCGTCGACGTCGGATCTGTATAGGCTACATGAAATGCACCCCCTGCGAAGCGTGAATTACAGGGATAGTGTTCTTCCGCACTCCTTTCGAAAACGTGGACCTTAAGGCCCCTTTCCGCGGCGGCTACCCCGGCTGTCAATCCCGCGAGGCCACCACCGACAACCGCGAGGTCGCAATCTAAATTTTTTGCCGTCATGATCTACTGCTATTTGTCGATTCGAAGACGTGAAAGGGCCTCCTCGTCCAAGGTAACACCCAGGCCGGGGCCTTCCGGGATAGGAATTTCACCGTTTTGGTGCTGAATCGGATCCTGCACAATATCTTCCGCTAACGCCCCGCTGACGCCTACTGCAAAAACACCTGCCATCAAAGGTGTTGGCCACGAGCCGCACATCTGCGCCACCGATGCGGTGGCTACGCTGGTCGCCGGATGATTGCCTGGATTGATACTCATGCCAGCCGCACTCAGCATGTGCCAAAGGCGTTGGATATGAAAGATTCCGCCGTTTTTGGCCACCTTTGTCTGCGCCGAGCTTGCGGCCCGTTTCGCGATGATATCCATCAAGGCATGATCTGTCGTGACGCATTCGTCCGCCATGAACGGCATGCGCAATTTTTTTGCGAGGTCGGCCATGCCATCGAGATCCCATATCGCCAGCGGCTGCTCCACTGTCTCAATATCGAAATGCTCGAGTTTCGAGAGGAGGCTTAGCGCGTCGTCATAATTGAGCGCGGCATTGGCGTCCACTCGAAGCGCGATCTCGGCACCGAAACGCGTGCGGAGTGCTTCCACATTTCGCAGGTCGTCCTTTGAATCGAGGCCGATCTTTAGCACTAGATGGCGGAAGCCCTGCTCGAAAAAATCGTCTGCCGACTCAAGTAATGATTCCACGGTGCCCTTCATTGAAAGAACAGCAGCGACCCGTACTGTGTCGCGCGTTTTCCCTCCAAGGATTTGGTAAACCGGCACATTTAGCAACTTGCCAACCGCGTCATGGAGTGCATCGCCTACAGCTGCTTGCGAATAATGGCTATGATACATACTTTCGTTGAGGCTGTGCATAATGGAATTTATATCAAAGGGTGAGCGACCGATCATCTGCGGCTCAAAATGATTTTTGATAACGTTAATCTGTCCCTCGAGAGTCTCGGCGCTCCCTTGACGGCGCCACGCTTGGGTCTCGCCGATGCCGGTAATACCTTGATCAGTATTCACTTTGACAATCAATGTCTCGACCACTGGCCGGGCTGCGCCGGTGGAAATCTTGAACGGGACTTTGAACGGCACGTTGAGCGGTATGCATTCCACGTTCGTGATTTTGACCCATGTTCGGTCCGCCGTGTTAACTTCGTCCATGTCCTTCATAGGACCTCGCTTTCTACAATAAGGATAGGTGTCGGTGGCAATGAAACTATAGTCTCTCTTAACAAGGGTTTTTGAGAACGGGAGAGAGAAATGCAATTTGGACTATCGATGCCGAACCGGGGATCACTGGCGACACCGGAGGCCATGCGGGAGATAGCGGTACAGGCGGAAGCGCTTGGCTATGGCTATTTGACTGTCTCTGACCACATCGTGGTGCCGCGCAAAATAGATCCAAACTATCCTTACAGCGAGACTGGAGAGTTTCGCTGGACCTCCGACGGTGAGGTTGACTGCATGGAGCAGTTTACCGTTTTGGCTTGGATGGCCGCAGTGACCAGTAAAATCCGTATTTTAACCTCTGTCATTGTTGTGCCGCATCGCAATCCTCTCTTCATGGCGAAATCAATTGCCACCACGGACATATTGTCCGGTGGGCGGGTTACTATTGGCTGTGGTGCGGGATGGATGCGTGAGGAGTTCGAGGCCCTCAATCTGCCGGATTTTGACGCCCGAGGCCAGGTCACCAACGAATATCTCGACGTGATGAAAATCGCGTGGACGGACCCAAACCCGTCGTATTCTGGTGATTATTTTAAATTCGATCGCGTCGATCTCGAGCCGCGTCCGGTCCAGGACCCGCATCCGCCGATCTGGATCGGCGGCGAAAGCATGGCAGCAATTAGACGTACGGTCTCGCATGGTGACGCCTGGTATCCGTTCGGCAGCAATCCGAAGTTTCGCATGGACAAGATAGAGACTTACGCTGTCCGGCTTGCCAAACTCCATCAGGTGGCGGAAGAAGCAGGGCGTGATCCGGCGACGATCGCCCAGTCTTATAACTGCGCCTTTCATAGCGATACTGAACAGCGGCATGTGGATGGCGGGCGTCAGATGTTTACTGGGTCGGCGCAACAGCGGGCGGAGGATATAGCCGCTTTCGCTGAGACCGGGGTGACCGCGATGATCGTCAACGTTGGGTCGAACGACAAAGCCGAGATGCTGGGCCGCATGGCGGAATTTGCGGAGAATGTCATGCCCTTGGTAAAATAATTCTTATGGTTAACGAGAACAGTTACAGCGCGCTGGATGACCTCCAGGTTGGCGGGGAATGCTATACGATTTGGAGTTTGGCGAAGGCTGAAGCGGCCGGGCTTCGCGGTGTTGGACGGTTACCCTATTCCCTGCAAGTTCTTTTAGAGAACGCTCTGCGGCACGAAGATGGCGCGACGGTTGGGCGAGAGGCAATTAAAGCTTTTTCCCGGTGGGCCGATGCCGGATCAAATCCTGCGGAGACGAGTTACTATCCAACTCGTATTATGATGCACGACGTATCCGGTATTCCGCTCTTGGCCGATTTGGCGGCGATGCGCGAGCACATGGCGGCCTCTGGCCAGGATCCTAACCTTGTCAATCCGGTGCGGCCGGTCGATTTCATAATGGATCATTCTGTAATCGTTGACGTCGCTGGCAAACCGAATGCCTTGGCGCAAAACATGGAGATGGAATTTGCACGTAACACCGAACGGTATAGGGTAGCAAAATGGGCCCAGAGAGCATTTCGTAACATGCGAGTGCTGCCGCCAGGCCAGGGCATCTGTCACCAGATTAACCTGGAGGCCCTGGCTCAGGTCGTCTGGTCGGAATTCCATCCCCAATACGGCTTGGTGGCCTTTCCTGACAGTTTGGTCGCGGGTGACAGTCATACCCCAATGATCAACGCTCTGTCGGTGATGGGCTGGGGTGTTGGCGCAATTGAAGCGCTGTCGGCGATGTTGGGTGAGCCGGTGAGCATGACGATCCCGGATGTGGTTGGGGTCCGTTTGGTTGGGCGTTTGCGCGAGGGTACTACCACGACGGATCTTGTTCTTGCTCTGACGCGACGGTTGCGGGAGCATGGTGTTGTTCAGAAATTTGTTGAGTATGTGGGCCCAGGGCTCGATAATCTGAGCCTGCCTGAACGTGCGACCATCGCCAATATGGCGCCCGAATACGGTGCCAGCATGGGCTTCTTCCCTACGGATGAAGAGACGTTAAATTTTCTCCGTTTAACCGGCCGCAATGATCGGGTGCCCTTGGTTGAGGCTTATTGTAAGGTTCAGGGTTTGTGGCGCGATGATACGGTTGAAAGAATTTATTCGGACGTTATCGAGTTTGACGTTGGGGAGGTAGAGGCCAGCCTCGCTGGGCCCAAACTTCCGCAAAGTCAGGTTCGCCTTAGCCAAGCCCATATTTCTGCTAAGGAAGTCTTAGGTGAGAGAGCAAACGGGCCGGAGGGGCCAGTTCGCGATGGTGATGTTGTCATCGCGGCGATCACGTCTTGCACAAATACGTCTAACCCGCGAGTTATGCTGGCGGCGGGTTTGCTTGCGAAGAAGGCGCGGGCGAAAGGCTTATCGACCCAGTCATGGGTGAAGACATCGCTTTCGCCAGGCTCACGGGCCGTTGGTGACTACCTTGAGAGCGCCGGCCTAATGCATTCGTTAAATGAGCTCGGCTTTCAAGTGACGGGATACGGCTGCATGACGTGTTGTGGCGGTTCGGGTGCCTTGCCTGATCAGATCGCCGCCGACATCCGAGAGAACGGTCGGAGGGTCGCGGCCGTGTTGTCGGGCAACCGGAATTTCGAAGGACGTGTCCATCCGCAGATTGGTCTCGCCTATCTTGGCGCGCCGCCTTTAGTCATCGCCTACGCCCTTTTAGGCACCGTTGTGCGGGATATAACGGTCGAACCTCTGGGTAAGGGCAATAATGGTGAGCCCGTCTATTTACGTGATATTTGGCCGACTTCGGCCGAAATTGATAAAGCCGTCCGGGATCATGTAACACAGGATATATTTACGGCGCGATATACCGATATTTCACAAGGTAACTTGCTTTGGGATGACATTGATCCTGGTGCCAGCGGTGCTTTTGCCTGGGATAAAGAGAGTACGTATATACTAAAGCCACCTTTTCTGGAGACTGCCGTGGCGCAATCGCCGCCAAAGATAGAGGGCGCTGCCATACTCGCTATGTTTGGTGACAACGTTACGACGGATCATATATCGCCGGGTGCCCGTATCCTGGAAGGAACACTCGCTGGAGATTACTTGGCGGCCCGCGGCACCCCTCCGCACGATTTCAGCGGGTTTCTCCAACGCCGTACCAATCATGAGGTCATGATGCGTGGTACGTTTAACAATGCGCATATCCAAAATGAAATGACGCCGAGGCATCAAGGCGGCTGGACCCTTCATCAACCGACTGGTGACCTTATGACGATTTTTGAAGCCCATGAGCGCTACCGGGCCGAGGGACGAGGGCTGGTTGTGGTGGCTGGGCGTGAGTACGGTACAGGATCTTCACGTGACTGGGCGGCGCGGGGGCCGCATCTCCTTGGTGTGCGCGCCATTGTAGCCGAAGGCTTTGAACGTATTCATCGCAGCAACCTCGTCGGTATGGGCATCCTGCCCCTGCAGTTTCAAGACGGCGTCAGCCGCAAGACCCTTGGCCTTGATGGCTCAGAAACCGTTCGTATAACGGGTTTTGCAACGGCTATGGAGGTAGGACAGACGGTTTCTGTGTGTTTTGCGAAACCAGACGGTACGACTATCGAGGCAAATGTGCTTTGCCGTCTGGATACCGCGCGGGAGATCGCCTGGTTCGAAGCGGGTGGCGTGATGCCGTTCGTCTTGAAAGGCATATCTGACGCTGCTTGAGGCAATATCGACAATGGTCGGTTGCATATGTGTTGGGTATGCACCATCTTCCTACCAATCCAATAGGGGAGTTATCAAATGAGCGAAAATAGCGCGCGGGTCATCGCACTCGACAAGGAACGCATGCAGGCGATGGTGGATCAAGACGCCGAAAAGCTTAAGAACATAATCTGTAAGGGTTTAGTCTATACCCATTCTTCGGCCCGTCTGGACACGAAGGAGAGCCTTATTGGTAATATGGAATCCGGGGCCACGGTCTATAAAGCGTGCAATCCATCGGAGATAGAAGCCCAAGATCTTGGTGGTTCTGTTGTCCTCACTGGCCGAGCGGATATCACGGTGGAAGCCCATGGCAAACCCAATTCTTTCAGTGTCCGTTTTACGGATGTTTGGCAAAATCAAGACGGCACCTGGCGCATGGTCGCTTGGCAGTCGACGAAGCTTCCGGACTAACCCGGGTGACCGGGAATGGAAACGAAACGATGACTGACGTTTATACCCCTCCGAAGGTTTGGAGATGGGCGCCCGGTAATGGTGGCGCCTTCGCCAATATAAATCGGCCGACCGCCGGTGCGCAGACGGAGAAGGAACTGCCGATCGGGAAACACCCGCTGCAGCTATATTCCCTCGGCACGCCGAATGGTGTCAAAGTCACGGTCATGCTGGAGGAACTTTTGGCGGCTGGCCATATGGGCGCTGAATATGACGCTTGGCTTATTAAAATTGGCAACTGAGATCAATTTGGAAGTGGCTTCGTCGCTATCAATCCGAATTCGAAGATCCCGGCCTTGATGGACCATAGCACATCAACGCCTACGCGCGTCTTTGAATCCGGCGCAATATTGATGTATCTCGCTGAAAAATTTGGTGCGTTTCTTCCAATGGAGGCGTCGGCGCGGGCGGAGTGCCTGTCCTGGTTGTTCTGGCAGATGGGCAGCGCACCGTATCTTGGAGGCGGCTTTGGACATTTCTACGCCTACGCGCCAGAGAAATTTAAATATCCAATCGACCGCTTTACAATGGAAGTAAAACGACAATTAGACGTTTTAGATCAGCGCCTTGCTAGGAATAAGTTTGTATGCGGTGATGAATATACTGTTGCAGATATGGCAATCTGGCCTTGGTACGGCGGGTTGGTGCTCTTTGAGCAGTATGACGCATCCGAGTTTCTCGATGTTTCGTCTTATAAGAATGTTGTACGCTGGGCGAAGGAAATTCACAGCCGCGAGCCTGTAAAGCGTGGTCGAATGGTCAATCGCGTCCGGGGAGAGCTGCATGAACAGCTACGCGAACGTCACGATGTGAGTGACTTTGAGACCAAGACCCAAGATAAGCTTAAAGCTGCTGAATAAATAAAACCGAAAGCGACTCTCAAGAACCGTTAGTGGCCCTAGGCGGCCAACTGTGTAGCCAAATTGGCGGACCCAAGCCTACTGTTCATGATAATTGGATTAAAATTGGCAACTAATTTGTAGACAGATTGGTTCTTCTTTCAGCCGCCGTTTACCGTTCCGGATCGGTCTTTCTTGGGTGTTGGGCGCTAGCGGAGTATGTAAGAAAACCCATCCCGTCGTTTTTAATGGGTAGTTGTGACGGTTCTGTTTTCGCAACGTCATGGCCTCGTCGAATTGCCGCATTGAATTTACAATTCAGTTTGTATCTACTGCGCGCTGATGCGCAAATGGGGAGTAATACATGGACGTCTTCGAGGCTATCGCCAGCCGCAAATCTATTCGCGCCTTTACCGACCAACCGGTGACGCGCGAACAAATAGATAAGATCTTGGAAGTATCACAGCGCTCGCCAAGTGGCACGAATACTCAACCGTGGCGCGTTTATATCTGCACTGGCGAAGTAAAGCAGGCCATCTCTGACGATGTATTGGCGATGGCACGCGAAGGCAAGGCGAAGAAATACGAAGACTACGACTATTATCCGCCTGTGTGGCAGGATGTTCACCAGGCGCGCCGCCGTGCTGTCGGATGGAGTCTATACGGCTTACTGGGCATTCAGAAAGGTGATCGCGAAGGGAGCGCCCGACAAGGGGCGCGAAATTTCAAGTTTTTTGATGCCCCCGTTGGCCTATTCGTGACGGTCGATAGTTACATGGCGCGCGGGAATTGGGCAGATGCGGGGATGTATGTGCAAACGCTAATGCTGGCGGCCCGA
>PBOZ01000006.1 GCA_002724555.1 Rickettsiales bacterium | reverse complement strand
ACGCACTGAATCCAATTTGGATAGTCTCGCGGATGAGGCTGATAAATTAGGAGGTCTAGTTTTGCCATTTGCGCTGGATATTACTAAACCCGAACAGGCGCATAAAACTGTTGAAGATGTAGAAAAAAATATTGGTCCAATTGCACTCTCAATTCTAAATGCCGGTACTTATCGTAGGTGCGATGTATTGGATTTAACTGCAAAAGTATTTCACGACCATATGGATCTAAACTTCATGGGAACAATAAATTGCTTGTTGCCAACTCTTCAACATATGCGGGCGAGAAACAAAGGACATATCGCAGTGGTTTCTTCATTAACGGCCTATCGCGGTATTCCATTTGCGAGTGCCTATGGCGCTTCTAAAGCGGCGCTAACTAATATGTGTGAATCCTTAAAGCCTGAACTAGGGCATATCGGAATAGACCTAACGATTATTCACCCAGGTTTTGTAAAGACACCTTTGACAGATAAGAACGAATTTTTTATGCCTTTTTTAGTTGAAGTGGAGGATGCAGCTCGCTTTATCGCAGATGGTCTAGAGCGGAGGCAATTTGAGATTACTTTCCCCCGACGATTTGCGTTTTTATTAAAATTAGCCCGATTTTTGCCATATAGCCTCTATTTTTCAATAACTCGCAGATTAATTAAAGATTAACAACATCGATGCGAGGGGCTGGGGTTTACCGGGAGCCATTTGTATAGAAGTTTAGATTAATAATTCGTAATTATTTATTAACTTTCTAGCCGGCGCCTTATAATTTCTTGTTTTTTGGCCGTAAGAGGGTACCACCAAACTAGCAATATTGCCCCGATTTTAAAGGCGATAGGCACCACAGCATACATTATTGCGAGAATGAAGAGATTGTTTTCTTCCTTTGGTAGGTTTGGTGAGAACCCCAAAAATTCAATGGTTGGGAAAGCGATAACGACCGATATTGCTAATGCTAATTTTGTAATTAAACTCCAAATGGCAAAAAGTGTAGCACTACACTCCCTTCCGCTTCGAAAATACTCATATTCAATAACGTCCGCCTGAATAGCTGGTGGCAAAGATAAGTCTGCTCCTAAGGACAAGCCTGTAATGACACAAATTATCCCGAAGATAACAATATCTCCTGCGCCTAACAGCGGGACGAAAAGAAAAGCGAGGCATGCAACTACCATAGCGACGGACCATGCACGATGTTTACTGATGCGCTTGCTAAGCCATAACCAAAAGGGAATTCCAATAATTCCTGCAAAAAAATATATAAAGGTAAGGAGCCCACGTTCTGGGGTGCTCGCATCGATAACGTGTTTCATAAATAAAATGAATAAAACGGCGGGAATACTATTGGCCAGGCTATTGAGTAGCCAACTGGCCAACAGGAGACGAAAAGGTTTGTTTTCGTTAATGCTTCTGAGGATTAGCTTAAAATTTGATTTTTTTATTTTGTGTGTTTTTTTCCGCGAGGACTCGGGCACAAATAACAGAAGAAAGATAAACAGGAAAACACCAATACCGATTGCAACATAAGCGATTAAACGGAGGGCCCCGCGTTCGTCATAGCCAAAGCCAGAAGCAAGCGCTGGTATCGCAGCCGCTGTGATGATGCCAAGAATTGTAAAAGATTCGCGTATTGAAGTAATACGAACGCGGCCTTGGTATTCATTGGAGAGTGAAGCGCCCCACGCAAGGTAGGGTATATTTATAAGCGTCCAACCAAAATATAGTATAATAGCCCAAAAACCCAGATACCAGGCGGTAGCCCCATTACCAGGGATTAAAAGGAAGACAATCCCAATTCCCCCCAAGATGGCCCCGGCAGCAATAAAAGGTTTGCGTTGGCCCCAAGGGGTGTCCCAACGGTCGGACGCATAACCTATAAGGGGNTCGGATAGCAAATCAAATGACCGTGCTAAGAACAAAGCGACCCCCGTAGCTGTCAGACCAATNCCAAGGGTGTCAGCGTAAAGTGCCGGCAGCAGAANAAATAATGGGATAGTGGGAAGCCCAAGAACAAACGCTGCANAACCATAACGAAAATCACGCCATAGCCCATTATTATTAACCATGAAAATTAAAGTTTCTTTTTAATGAGAAACTGTCCTACATCGATTGTGCCAGCATGGAATCCTGCAGCAGTGTAGTTGAGGTAATATTCCCAAAGCCGCTTAAATCGGTTGTCGAACCCCAGTCTTTTAATATCCGCCCAGTTTTCCGAGAAATGGTCCGACCATCGGTTGAGTGTTTTCCCATATGAACTGCCGAAATTGTAGCACTCATCGATTACAAGGCCGGCGTGAGCAGTCTGCTTTTTCATCTCACTTGGTGATAAAAGCATGCCACCTGGAAATATGTGGCGTTGAATGAAGTCAGATTTTTGGCGGTAATTTTCAAACCGTGCATCTGGTACTAGAATGACTTGGACCATTGCCTTGCCGCCTTTTGCCAAACTTTCGGCGATAATTCGAAAATAGTCTGGCCAATACTCCTCTCCAACAGCTTCTAGCATTTCAATAGAGACTATTCTGTCGTACTGAGCGGAGACCTCTCGGTAATCCAGCATTTTAATTTCAACCTTATCGCTTAGATCGGATTTATCTATTCTGTCTATCGCGTAGTCATACTGTTCTTGAGAAATTGTGATGGCAGTGACTGATGCGCCAGTTTCTTTTGCTACAAACTCGGCAAACCCACCCCATCCGCAGCCGATTTCGAGAATTCGATGATTCGGTTGAATATCAAGTTCTTTAACAATTCGCCGGTATTTTCCAATCTGGGCTTCTTCTAAGGATTCTTCTGAATTTTCAAATAACGCCGACGAGTAAGTCATTGATGGGTCAAGCCACAATTCATAAAACTCATTACCGAGGTCATAATGATAGGCAATATTGCGTTTACTTCCGGTTTTGGTATTGCGTTGGATCCAACGTATAATTTTTCTTATGCCTCTCGCTAATGGACTTCCAGATAATTTTTTTTTCAGAGATTCTTGATTTCCAATACCGAATTGGAAAAGGGTCTTTAGTGAAGGCGTCGTCCAACTATTACCAACGTAACCCTCCCCGAGTCCCATGTACCCGCCAAAACAAAGACGCAAAATTCCTGCGTAAGAATTGAACTGCAGCACTGCGTTAGGTCCATCGATGGTTGACCGGAATTTTATCTCTCGTCCGTCCGGGAGGATAAAACATATACTACCGTTATCTATCCCGGCCATGAGCCGTGCCAACATAACGTTGCACATTCCTCCGACAAGCCATGACGTTAGCCGCCGATGAAGCGCTATGTCGCTGCGTATTGCTCTCACATTGCGCTCAAGCTTGGAAGACATTTATTATCCTTTTTGTTTAAAATTTTCAGAAATCTTTTGCTTCGGGGAAGGCGCATAACCTAAATACGGAACGTTTTTGCGCCATAGCTTCAGTGCCTCCCAATGAATTCCCATAATCACTTTTATGGTCATTAAGGGAAATCGGAGAAAAGAGAGCATTAGGTTTCGATCATCGAATGGTCTCCGGTACGCACTGAATGATGCTGTAAGTAATAAACCATCTTTATCTTCGACACGCATCCCAACTCGAACATCATTGTCCGGCGGCTGTATACGGAATTTGTATTGGCAATTCATTGGAATAAAAGGCGACACAAAGAATTCCTTATTCCCTTTCTGTCTAATGGTGGAACCTGCGTGATCATCAACCTTAATTACATAGGCATGCCTTTCGCCAAAGGTGTTATGGACTTCGTAAATAATGGTGCAGAGATTACCTGTTTCAGAGTAACAAAAGTAAACGCTCAGCGGATTAAAAACGTAACCGAGAATTCGGGGGTAACATAGTAGGTCTATCCGGTGACTGCCGGCAGCGAGCCCGGCTTCCTCGAGCTTACTTCTAACCCATTGAGCGATACTTCCCTGTTTGCGCCCTGGGTTTCCGTGATCTTTGTCGTATATTGAGAACAGGCTCCATCGATTATATGAAAAAAGTTTATTTTTTTCCGAAATGGCGTCCAGTTGATCAACGTCGAGGAGCATAGAGAATACATTATATCTGAGCTTATGCAGGCGTGGCCGTTTTCTTTCGTGAACGACCTCCCCAAAATATAGTGCGGCGGCGTTCATGGTTCAGCGCCTTCTTTCGTGGATGAAGGAAGGTGTATTCTCCCTGATTCATCTTCTAATTTCCATGGGCGACGAATCCCCCCTAAGCTTTCCGCGGCGGCCAAGCCAGACTGCAGCGCATCTTCGTGAAACCCATATCCGAAATAACTACCGCAAAACCAACAATTACCCCTGCCCTGTAATTTCCAAAGACTTTCCTGTGCGTTAAGTGCTGTGAGATCATAGAAAGGGTGAGAATAATCGAACTCACGGATAATTGCCTTTGAGTTTGGTTGCTGCTTTGGGTTAACGGACAAGAATAATTGGTTTTTAGGATCAATTGTTTGCAGAGAATTCATCCAGTAGGTCACGCTGGCCCCTGTTTCTGAGGAACCCATATAATTCCAACTCGACCACACCTTCCGGCGCTTGGGCATCAAATTTGGATCAGTGTGCAGTATGGCCTTATTTTTTGTATACCGGAAACTTCCCAAAAGACGTTGTTCGATTGGATCTGCATTTTCTAAAAGAGCTAAGGCCTCGTCGGCATGTGTGGCGATAACAAGAGCGTCAAATTTTTGTTTATTTCCGTTGTAGTCAATGATAGCCGCGCCTTCCTCACTTCGAATTACTTTTACTACCCCATTTCCAATTTCAACCGGGTTTTTTAAGCCCGTAGTCAGGCGTTGAACGTATTCACGGCTGCCTCCAGAAACTGTTCTCCATGGAATTCTATCGCCGAACTGCAATAATCCGTGACTAGCAAAAAAACGGACAAATGTTTCTACCGGATGGTTACGCATTTCATCGGCGCGAGTTGACCAAATTGCAGCCCCCATCGGGAGAATGAAATTATCAATGAAGCCCCCGGAGTAATTATTGTTGTCAAGATATTGACCGAGAGTTTCGTTACGAAATTTTTCCGGTGTGACTAAGATTAATGGGGCCTCAGCGAAAAACCGCCGAATCTCAATAATCATCTGCCAAAATGTGGGAGAAAGAAGATTTTTCCGTTGACCGAAGACCGCATTATTGTCGCGACTACCGTATTCAATTTTTGCGTCATTCAACGAGACGGAAAAGGACATCTCACTTGGTTCGGTTAACACACCGAGATTTTCGAAAAGAGCTACAAGGTTCGGATAATTACACTCGTTGTAAACGATGAATCCTGTATCCACGGGTTGAGGTCCATTTAGCCCTGGTGCATCAACGGTAT
>PBOZ01000005.1 GCA_002724555.1 Rickettsiales bacterium | reverse complement strand
GTCATCGCTGGTACGTTGTGGATTGCTGAGTGAAATCCAGGGCGGCATGATGGTAGATGCTGGCTCCGAATGGGAAATCGCTGTTATGCAACCAAGCGGTGATCCGCTTGTAAATCTGGCTCAATCGCTTATCGATTCTGAACTATACGATGACGGCGACGAATCACTCCACCAAATCATGGCCACAATTAACCGATCCGTTAATGGATTGGTTAACGCCGTTAAGCAATCAGACATTGAGAATTCTACAAACTTGCTCTTGGTGGTCGATCAATTTGAAGAGATATTCCGATTCCACGAAACAGGCAAAGATGGTGATGAAAAAGCGCCAGATTTCATTCAGTGGTTGCTTCACGCTGTCCAGCAGGACGAAGTACCGATTTACGTCGTGCTAACAATGCGATCCGATTTCCTTGGTGACTGTTCACGGTTTACCGGACTCGCCGAGATGATCAACGATGGTGAATATCTGGTACCCAAGCTCAATCGAGACCAATTACTCCAAGCTATCGAAGGCCCGGCAAAGGTAGCCGGGGGCAGTGTCAACCGCCGTTTGACTCAGCGACTATTGAACGACGTCGGTGATCAAGCAGATCAGCTGCCAGTATTGCAACATGCCTTGATGCGAACGTGGGATCATGCCACAGAACGACATGGCACTTCGTCAGTGGAAATGGACCTTGATGATTTTGACGCAATTGGCGGCATGGAGAATGCGTTATCCACACATGCTGACGAAGTCTTAACGGAAATCCAATCACATCATGAAGATCTCGATACCGATGCGTTCGCGTGTCGCGTATTCAAAGCCCTTACAGAAAAAGGGGATGACAATCGAGGGATTCGACGTCCGACGTCTCTGCAGGATCTGGAAGCGATTAGTGCTGCACCACGCGACTTATTGGAAGAAATCATCAATGCTTTTCGCGCCCCCGGGCGTACATTGTTGATGCCACCGGCCAGAACAGAATTGGCTGACGAAACCGTCATCGACATTTCACACGAAAGCCTGATGCGTGTTTGGCAACAACTTGCACGCTGGGTAGATGATGAATCGCAATCAGCACGGATATACGAACGATTGGCTGATACCGCAGCGCTGTGGAAATTGGATAAAGCAGGATTGTATCGTGATCCGGATCTACAGATTGCGATTGGCTGGATGGAAAACGAGCGGCCAAATGCTGCCTGGGCAAGCCGTCATACCGGTGACTTTGGACTAGCGCTGGATTTCCTCGAACAGAGTGACGCATCACAGCATGCGGCAGAGAGAGAAGCGGAAGAAGCCCGTGAACGTGAACTTAAGCAAGCTCAGGAGCTGGCCGACTCTCAGGAGCTGCGTGCAAAAGAACAAGCAAAGTCGATCAAACGATTTAGATTGTTGTCCGGAGTGATCGGCGTTGTTGCACTGATCGCCATCGGCACTTCCATTATGGCTTATTTTGCCATGCAGACTGCGGAAGAAAATGAAAATCGTGCCACCGAACTTCTAGCACAGAATAATGAGCAGCAACGTTTACTCAACGTGCAGTTTCGGGCTGATAGTCTGTCAAAGGCCGAAGCGCTATTCCTGAATGACGATCTTTACGGAGCAGTCGATGTACTGATGGCATTGCATGAACGCAATCCCGAAGACAAATCCATAATCTTACAAGTTGCACATGTCATAAGTCATTTCAACATATGGAGCCCAAGAGGGAGAAATGGACAATTAGTAAACCCAGTAGAATTCTTTGAATTCCAAGGCACAAATCAAAATGGCAATCCCATTAGGCGGAACGGAATAATTAACACTACTGGCAAAGTAGTAATTCCTCCGCAAGGCAATCTTCGTGGTTTCAACTTGGAATTCCAGACAACGGCGATCCACGCGGAAGTAATGACAGATGTAATTATCGTCCATACAGAGGACGGGCTAATCCATTTATGCAACCGACTAAATGATGAACAAACAACACTTCAGGAATTATTCAGTGACGTCGAGTCATTTCCGGAGTCCATTGAGCAAACTGCGATTAAGTACCATAACGATAAGATTATTGTCTTCGATGGATCCAACTGCTGGATAATCGACGCGCAGTCCGACGCAAGAATCCAGCATCACATTCAACTAAACGATGAATCTTCCGTGATCGATGTGCAACTTACTCCAAATGAAAGCCATGCGTGCATAGTAGACAGCCTGAACAAGTACCGAATCTTTGGGATCGGGGAAACAACTGATGCTGTGCGGGAAGTAGCTGGCAACTCAAATGTAATATTCCTAGATTGGTTACCTCTACAACGTAAATTCATCGCTGTGGAGGATGGCGGCCTCATTCAGTTAATCGATCTTGATGATCCATTGCTGGACTTGGTTTTGGACGGCGGTGAGACAAACCAGGTAAAGGAATTTGTCATCAGCCCGGACTCAACGCGTCTAGCAATGCTCACTCATGCCGGCACAGTCAGTTGCATCAACTTTGGCAATGGAGACTATTTTTTTGAAAAACAAACTCCAACATCCATCAGATTCTCCAAAATCAAGTTTGATAGTAATGGAGTAGCCATCGTTGGATTGGATTTTGAGAGACATTTGATCGCAATCGATGCGGAAAATGGAAAATCACTTGTGCAACCAAGTCGCTTTTCCTTGGAATCGGAAAGATTTGAAGTCGCTGGACCGGGAAGAAATCAAACAAGTCCCCTATTCCCCAGAGTAATGGTCCGTGGCTTAGTACGGGATAAGGAAAGCGATGTTGTTGTACTCCAAGATTGGCGTCTCCAGCATTTCAAGCCCTTTGCTGACGATCTCAAGCCCGACTTTAATCAATTGGATTCACAGATTGGTTCGTTAACCACTCAAGAGTTCAAAACTCTAATTGCGAATGTGAAATTTAATCTGGACGGCACAGTCCTCTGGAATCCCGCTGAAAACGGTGCATACATGCAATTCCAAAGTGGTGATGTCTTTAAAGAGCTTAATCAGTGGTTTTTTGGCCGTAATGGTCGCCAAAAGAGTTCTATCGATGACTTTGAAGCGTCACTTGGTTATTTCAAGAACCTCGCAGCTGATGGAAAACCCATGCCACTAGCACAACTCATTTTGTGTACAAGAGCACCTGATGAGCTACTATCTGCCGCCTTAAATATGGAATCTGAACGTGCAGCTGCTGGTAATGTCGCGGCTCGTTATCATCAACTTCATTTCATACGTGATCTGCTTAAACGCAAGGACTCACCAGATTTTTCTAACCAACTGATGCGGCAAATGGCCAAAATGGACAACCTAGTGGAGATCCGCAGTCTGGCATACGAGGATCAAACACATGAAGGTGAGAAAATTGATCTGCTGGATGCCGAACACATCGGCTACTGGGATGGAATGACCCATCGCTTCAATATCGAGGAAGGCTCTATTTCAACTCCCGTTCTCAAGCCTTCTGGCATTTGGCCTGCAACCGGTAATCAATATCTGATCTGGCGGGGAGGGATTTTCTCTGACTTTCGGATTTCATTTGATTATCAGTTGATGAAAGGAAACAGTGGGCTGACCATTCGAGGAACCTCACCTACGGATGCAGAAGATGTATACGGTGCAAATTACTTGCATCCTTACCTACAACAGGGCTATCAACCTGACTTTGTAGCTGCAAGTAATAACTTTGGATTTAATAACTTTGCCGGTGTTCTGATCAATGACAACCGCAGTTCAGACCGACCAACTAANTTCTCNCAGCGAAGTGAATCTGCATTGGTGCAACGTAATAATGAAAAAGTNTTGNTGGCTCGTCGACAAACCAAGACCTCGGATGAACTCGGCACACTCCTTAACCACGGTGATGACTTTGCCTCNATGACAGTCATTGCGCGTGGTCCACGTATCGACATGTTTATCGGAGATGAACCACTAAACTCTGCATTTGACTATCATCCATTGAGGCACTTATCAGGAATGCTGTCATTCCAATCTCTGGATTTTAATACGCAACTTCAAGTCAATCATATTGAACTCATCCCGATTGGACGAGATATTGTTCAATCCGAACTAAATCGTGGTACATACCCAATACTTGATCCAGAACTGAATAGTCAGATCTTGTTTGCAGAGCAACAATGGCAACCGCTCTCAGATAAACTCAACAAGCTGGAAAATTCTGGCGATGCCGGTAATTGGGTAGATAATCTACAGCGTGATGTGAATTTAAGGATGCGCAAAACGCATCGATTACTTGCCAGTGCGTGTATGGAAAATGATGTAGAAACAATTCAGGCAATTATAGATGAGGTAGGTGACTCCGACACTCTAAATCAGATTGCTCATAGTACAGTCGGTGAAATCGGCCGTGGCAACATGGTGCCGACTCCATTTATGGCAGCAGCGTTTGATGGTCATACCGATGCAATGGCCTTACTCATCGAAAACGGGGTATCCGTAGAAAAGAAAGTCGGGCACTTTCAATTCACACCTGCATTCGCCCCCGCCATATCAAATAATCTAGCGGGGTTAAAGTTTTTGCTGGATCACGGAGCTGACCCAAACGCGACAAATGTAAGCCAATTTAGTGTTTTACATGAAGCCACCAAATGGAGTGATCCTGAATTAGCACAGGCGCTTTTGGACGCAGGTGCAAATATCAATAATCAACATTCATTTGGTTGGACTGCTCTTCAGGATGTCGCCCGCGTACGTAATTTCTTACGCGAAGTCGAAGGTTCACAGATGTTCGAGTACCTAAAACATGCACGTTCTGAACGACGATTGAATGTTGCGCGATTTCTTGTTGAAAATGGTACCGATCCGACCGAAACCTACGGCGGCGCCAAAACAGCGATTGAAATTGCCGAAGAAGCCGGTGACCTCGAAATGGTCAACCTGCTAAAGAGTCTCGTGGATTAGCACTGGGCGAGAACGTCTACGCAACCACAGGGCACTGCTGAAATACGCCTTCATGGTCCGTCTCAACCGCACCATATGCCCAGGAGTCAGCTGACGACGAGACATTGGATGCGGGCAATGTTTGCAGAATTCCTGCATCCCCGCCCTGCTCGACTAGCGCCTCCTCATACGGGATTTGGATTAGGCCGAGTCGTAGTTCCGGAGCTCCCGCACCCCTAACGCATCCATGTTAGTTTATGCATGTTAGTTAAAATATGTCACTTTTACCAAAGATTCCAGCTCTCGAAGTCGAATATGTGAACAGGTGATTACCGCGCTGGTGAAGTCCGTGCGCAATATAAATGGTCGACATATAGCTGTAAAACTGAGAAACGACAATGAAAAAGTCCGTAACTCGCCGTCTCGCTTTGGTACTTATTGCTGCTTCTGTAACAGGATGCACAACCACTAAACCAAGCCTGCTAAATAAACTTGGATTCCACAAGAACGAAGCTGACGTACCTGCACCCGCCGTCGACGATGTGCTGGACGGTACCGACTATGAACAATCTTTGGAGACGTTTACCGCTCGAGAAGCTGAATTGGCCAAAGGCGATACCTTCATGGAAAAAAAGGACTATGACACGGCGATCGCATGCTATAGCGAAGTCATCAAGCTCGATCCGAAAGCAGCTGACGGATTCCTAAAACGTGGAATCGCCTTTTCCAAAAAAGGACTGACGGAATTCGCAATCAATGACTTTAGCTTCGCGATCAAACTCGACTCCAATAACGTCGAAGCTCTGATAGAACGCGGCCAAAGCCTCGAAAAAACCGGAAAGACGGAATTTGCTATCGCTGATTACAGCGAGGCTATTCGAATTGATCCATCCACTGCTCAGGCCTACTCACTTCGCGGTGAAGCTTATTTTAGCAGTGGCAACATGGAACTTACGATTGCCAACTATACCGATGCACTGCGATATGATTCAGAATCAGCAGAAATGTACTTCAAACGTGGTATTGCACAGCATAATCAAGGGAAGTTTGAAAACGCCTTTAGCGACTACACCCAGGCAATCCGACTGGATGCTAATCTCGTTCAAGCTTATGTAAACCGAGGTGACCTGGGCATACACACCAAGGCATACGATCAAGCTGTAGTTGACTATTCACACGCAATTGAGATCAACCCGGAATTGGGAATCGCGTACTACAATCGTGGAATGGCCAATCGTAAACTCGGAAATCATGAAGCAGCCATTGCTGACTACAACGAAGCCAAGCGACTGCAAGCTGTCAATTCACCCAACGTCACAACTGCGTCTTTCAATCGCTAGCATCTGCCACACTCAGACGACGCTTGCATTACGTGACCACGGCGTTTACTCGATTCTTCTGATCTTGTCCACAACCCGAATAATCGGAACTTCTATGAGGTTACGGGTTTGAATCTGAGGTACGACAGAGCCTTAAACCCTGCCTAAAATCGCCAAAGACGTTTATACTAAAGGTCCCACCAAATCTCCCTACTTTAAGAAGCACAATGAAAGAACAAATCACTAAATGGATTGGTCGCAGCGTGACACTTGCTATCATCACTGTGTGCGTCGTTGTTGGCTCCAATTACCTGCTCGATTCAAACGAGCAGGAGAAGCAGGATGAAATCGACAAAGCACTCGTCCACGAAGTTGCACAGTCTGATTTCGCTGCATTTGT
>PBOZ01000001.1 GCA_002724555.1 Rickettsiales bacterium | reverse complement strand
TATGTAAAATTATACGTTTATATAATCATTATTTCGATTTTATATTTTTAATAGCATGAAGTTCTTTTAGTATTAGTAAATTGCGGGCGGCAAGGTCTTTAGGGAGGTCTGTTAAGGCGAGGGCATGCGCCTTTTTAAATTCACCGTTCAAGCCAAAGAGTAACGCTAAATTTTGACGTGTTTGTGGCCCAGCCTGATTGTCCTCGATTATCTTTTCGAGCATCGTGATTGCACGATTTATTTTTCCATCTTGAGAGAGGGAAAGAGCAAAATTGTTTTTGATATTGGTATTGTCGGGAGATAGCTTGAGTGCTGTTTGATAGGATTCATGAGCTGATTTGAAATCTTTTAATCGGTCATAAATAATTCCGAGTGCAGAGTGTGCCTCCCAAAGTTTCGGATCCTTTTCGACTACCTGTGTAAGAGTAATCTTTGCGTCATTGATTAAGGATGCGGCTAATTGAGCTTTCCCTATTTCAATTTTGATATAAAGGTCGGTATCTTTGGCCTCCCACGACTGCAGAGTCTTGATGGCATCTTTTGCGAGCCCGAGATACCGCAAGTTACGGGCGTAACCCAGGAGCGCATTTCGGTTTTTTGGGTGTCGTGTGTAAAGCCGGTCATAATATGAGGCGGCTTTTTCATAATTATTTGCGTCCTCAGAGCTTCTAGCAAGTTCCCAAAGCGCGTCGGATAAAGTATCTGTTTTTATAGCCGATTTTGTGCTCTCGCTCATGCATGCGGATAGCGTAAATCCTGTTATGCCCAATAGAATTGAGAGATAAACAAATTTCCGAAACACAATATTAATCTCCTAAGGGGGCGCTATGCCCGGAAATCATGCGTAAATTGCGCACTGTTAGTTTAATGTAGCAACAACACTACAACTGTTGGTTTGACCGTTTATAGATCCATTTTCTCTCTAATGCCCAAAAATTGCTCCAAGTTTGAACACGAGGCCTTATGCGTCAGATTAGGGGCTAGGTCACGTGGCATAATTAGTGTAAACTTTTTGTAGCTGAAACCATGCGAATACTGGAACCGATGCATCTGAAAATCAAACACTTGATGTCTATAAGTGTAGCAGCTTTTTTGATGTTTTGTGTGATGCCAGTAGGTCACGCTGATCAAGAAATTGTCGTAGCCTTAGATAAGGCGGAGGTCATCAAATTGGATGAACCGGCGTCAACGGTATCTGTTTCTAACCCCTCGATCGCGGACATAAATGTTCAATCTCCGCGAGTGATTTTTGTGATTGGAAAGGCAATTGGTGAGACCAGCATCAACGTATTAATGAAATCTGGTAGTAGGGCCCAATCTTTTGATGTAAATGTGATCCCATCGGCAAATAATAAGATTACAGTGAATTTAGGATCCGACAGCGTGAAAACACTCAATTGTCTGCCACGTTGTGTACGAGTTAGTAATCCTGGCCAAGACCCGGCAGGCAAGAGTTCGTCGAGCAGCGGAACTGCTCAAAGTGGCGGCAGTGGATCGCCCCAGCCTGTGGGCAGCATTAGTCAGTAGCACTGGAATGTCTGGCTAGAGTGACTTGGTTGGATACAGTGATGCCGGTCACATGC
Source organism: Rickettsiales bacterium (assembly GCA_002724555.1). Lineage (GTDB taxonomy): Bacteria > Pseudomonadota > Alphaproteobacteria > UBA8366 > UBA8366 > UBA6544. The sequence continues at coordinate 26,232 of PBOZ01000001.1, read as the reverse complement.
ATCTTAGAAAAAGAGGCGTTATAGTAAGTGTTCTCAGGATTTTGATGCAAATTAGAAGACTATAATTACGGCCGAGGCCGGCACTGATGCATTGGCATAAATTCAAATATTACTTGAAAGACCGGTCGGCTAACTTCGCCGTTATAATGGCTTTAGCCATGATCCCAATCGTTATTGGTAGCGGAGCGGCAGTCGACTACAGCCGTGCCTATATGGTGAAAGCCCGTTTGAGCAATGCACTTGATCAGGCTGGCCTGGCTGTTGGGTCGAGTACCTCAAGCAATCTCGATGATGTTTTAAACAAATACTTCTTTGCTAATTATCCGACTGAAAAAATTGGGGTGCCCGCTACCCCATCGATGACGATTAATGATGGTGTTATTGAATTATCCGTTAATGCCAATATCGAGACAGCTTTTTTAAAATTGATCGGCATGAACTCTATCACTGTCACAGCCAATTCTCAGATTATTCAAGAGACCACCGGTCTCGAAATTGTTTTGGCCTTAGACAATACGGGTTCAATGGCGAATAACGGAAAAATTGATGCGTTACGGATCGCTGCAAAGGATATGATTGACATCCTTTTTAAGGATGAGCAAAACCCCGAGAAATTGTTTATGGGTCTCGTTCCATTTGTTGCTACGGTAAATATTGGGAAAGATCAATCTGACTTCGTTAATACGCCAAGTCCACCGAATGATTATGGAGGTTCCATCGATTCTGAATGGAAAGGCTGCGTTCTAGCTCGTTCGTCTGGACATGACTTAACAGACGAATTCGATGGTGGAACAGGAAGTAGTGGCAAATGGGAACAATATTACTGGGAGGCAGAAGATTTTGTGCTGCACTTTGGTGATCAATTTTTTCACTCATTTTGCCAAAATCGTTGGTGGTTTCCCAGTGCGTTTGTGCAACCCTACCCCAACGGACGCTCTGGTGATGTTTTTTCGAGTAGTCCATCGGGACCAGGTTCACATCAGTTTTCTGGGCAAACATTGCTAGATATATCCCCAAGCGAGATTCAAGGGTTTCAAAATTTTTTTTCTCCTAATCCAAACTTAACGTTTGGCCCTAATCAGGCATGTCCCGATCCAATAACGCCATTGACAAACTCGAGATCAACTTTGGAGGCTGCTGTAGCTCAAATGATGCCCTGGGCCGGTAACGGCACAATGGCAAATCTTGGTGCAGTTTGGGGTTGGAGAGTATTGTCACCTACACCGCCGTTTACTGAAGGACGCGAATTAAATGATGCCTCCTTCAACAAGGTTTTAGTAATACTGACTGATGGACAAAACTTGATATCTCAAGCTCGTGGACAATGCACTTTTACAAAAGCAGAATATAATTCTCATTATACTGCTTACGGGTATTTGAGTGAAAATAACTTAGGCACGAGAAATAATTTTAATGCTGCGCAGGCTCAATTAGACCAGAAGCTGAGAACCGTATGCGAGAATATAAAAGATACCGGGATCATAATTTACACGATCGTTTTTCAGCTAACAGATTCATCAACACAAGATCTCTTTAGGGAATGTGCTACGGATGCTGATAAATTTTTCAACTCGCCAGATAATGAAACATTGAGCGAAGCCTTTCGTGCGATCGGAGCCGAACTGAGTAACTTACGCATCGGACGTTAACATTACCGTATGGTAGTACATTGAGAATACAGCCAACCCAATTACTATACAGACACCTTAAAAAAAGCTTTGAACGCCTTAAGCGGGATAAGAGTGCGTCGGCCGCTGTGGAATTCGCGTTATTGGCAATACCATTTCTCACGATCCTGTTGGCGATGCTCGAAACCGGTTACTTCTACTTCATTGCGGTTCTTCTTGAAGGGGCAACCGCCGAAGCGGGACGTCAAATACGGACGGGTAATATTCAGCAGTCCGCCGCACCTATTGAGGCCTTTAAGGAACAATTGTGTGACAATATGTTTAACGTCGTTGCCTGTAATGAGTTGCGTGTTGACGTCAGAAACTTCGCCCAATTTAGCGCGGCTAATCCACCGGCAATAGAAAACAATAATGGTGATGAGACCTTTGCACCGGGTGCGGCCGGCGATGTGGTCGTTGCGCGTGTTATATATGAATTTCAATTTATAACGCCATTTCTCGGGCAAATTCTTAACAATAATGGCGACACTGAAGCACGTTTACTTATCAGCAGTGCGGCCTTCCGGAATGAACCATTCGATAATTAGATACAGTGATCTCAAACGTTAAAAAGTTTTTAGAAAATCGTGAAGCCGTTGGGGCTGTCGAATTTGTTTTAGTCCTACCCTTTATGCTGGTTCTTTGGATGGGCGTCGTTGAGCTAATAGATTTACATTTATCAGGACGTAAAGCGACTGTTGCAGCACAAACAGCAGCCGATCTAATTGCGCAGGAAAAATCAATGACGTCCGGGCAACTAGATGACATTGTGGCTGCGGTAAATGCTGTGATGGAGCCGTATCCCACAAGTAATATGGGCATCGATTTTGCCAGCGTCGAGACTGATCGTAATGGGAATGTTTCAATTGGTTGGAGGCATGCTGCAGGGACTGTTGAGGCGGGAACCAATATTCCAGAAAGAGCTATACCGCTGGTCACACAGGATGATAGCGTAATTTCTGTCAAAATCACATACACTCACGAACCAATATTTAACCTTGTCGAACCAATAATCGATCTCGTTATTCCAGAAATTACGGAGGAGGCGTTTGCGCGGCCACGGCGTATCCTAAAAATACCACTAAATTAGATAGGGGACTGCCGTAAGGTATTGCGGGGAGAAACATAAAAAAAGCCCTCGATTTGACATCGAGGGCTTTAGTGTTAACCGTCTTAAAATTTCTATTTAGCCGCCGCCGAGAGCATTGGCCACTTGCGTGAACAGACCACTTAACTGATCGCCCAATAATCCCACTACCGCCACAATAGCGATGGCAATACCTGCGGCAATTAAACCATATTCGATAGCAGTTGCGCCTGAGGTGTTTTTTATAAACTTCCGAACGCCAGCCGTAAATTTTGTGAGCATTGCATTAATCCTGCTTATTATCAGAGATATAGGATACTAACGGGAGCCAACATAACAATATGTTTTTCCTTTGCATGTGATATTCGTCACTAGATTACGATTATGACCCTATTACGTATTTGAATTAAATATCAAAAATCATCTCTAAAAATGTTCGCTGATACTTAAATTTATGTATATTATTCAATCTCTTATCCAAGATCGGGGTAATAGACAAAAATTGCAATGAGCATGTTTGATCAAAAAATATGTCTAGGTGCATTCATTGATGCATCTTCGGACTTGCAATTGCAAATGGAGCAATAAGTGACCCGCGGTCGCCTGAATTTATCAAATAATCGATCGGTTTTGGCCCGAAAATCAAAAAGTATTGTTATGACTTTACGAATAATACGGGCGATATTGTCCAGTGACCGATATAAAAGTGGTTTGGAGCGTGCTGCTCAGGAGAATGTGATCAATTATTCAAATCGACTAATTTCCGCCGGTTTCTTTCGACGGAAATTGGTATTTGGATAAATTGATAAATTTTCTACATTTTATTCTGATTTAGCTTATCAGATGAACATTTATTATATACTCAAAAATAGGAAATTGATGAAAAGTGGCGAGGGCACTCGCTGAAATTGCTATGCCGTATGGTACTTGCTTTGTTGCCCCATGCAGCTCGTTAATCCAAGCGATATTTCTTAAATTGGGTGGGATATTGATCTTTCTGAATCCCGTGAGAATAATGGCTAATACTCCACCAATAAGTGCCATTATTAGGATAAATTCGTAAAGCCCTTGCAATCCCGACCAAATGCAAATAGCGGATATAAGTTTGGCATCACCACCTCCAAAAAAACCAATATTAAAAAATATAAAACAAACAAATAATGCCACTATGGCTGTCAAAAAGTTATAAAATACGGAATGTATATCCCAATCAATTAATACGACAGAAATGAAGAATAAAATTGATAATGAAATTGGAATTACATTTGAAATTTTAAACCATAAGAGATCGCTTACAGCCGCACTTAAAACCAATATGGAAAAGGTTGATATAATTATTATTGAGAGACCAAACATGGTCAAACTGCTGAAATAATCAGCTTAAACCAGCGAGTAATTTAAGCTTGGTATGGTCTTTTATCCTAAAACTTCGATGGTGTCGTTCCATAACACCATTTCGGACTAAACCTCCAATCGCATTTGCGACTTCAGATTTATTAGTCCCGGACCAGCTTGCGATTTCTTTGTGTGTCGGAACCACGCTAATAACCCAGGTGCCATCGCCATTTGGATTAGGTTCAGATATGCGCAAAAACTCAGTGAAAATTCTTTGGTGGGGTGTCAAAGACGTTAAAGCTGTTACACGTTCATTCATGCTACGAATAATAGAGACAAAGTGTTCTATTAGTTGCAACGAAAGTTTCGGTACTTCAACCAGTAGGGCCCTAAAATCCGTCCGTTCCAATCGTGCTATGATACAATGTTCCGTTCCACGAACACGAGCGGCCCGACCCTGAGCATCAATTGCCGATAACTCACCAAAATGAGAGCCGGCATCTAAATCGGCGAGCGAAATTTCCTCACTATCATCTCTGTCGTTTGCGATACGTACTTTCCCTTCTACGAGGAAATAAACTTCATGTTTATCTGTATCGGAGGGGTCGAGAATGATGTCATTGGCATCAAATTTAATCCACTCGCATTTTTGCTCGATAGTGCGCAAGTCTTCCGAGGGCAATTCTTTCAGAATATGAATATCTGCCAAACTGAACTCAGCAGAATTATAATCAATAATTTGCATACCCTTGTTATCCCCACTCAAGCCGCCTCGAACAAATGCCTAATCTTATATCGATTATATAGCATCAAAAAATAAGTCTAGCGAAATTCGGTTAGATTTATAGAGAAGTTTCAAAAAACCTACCTAAGCAACATATCTGGTAAAATTTTACTTTTCTATTACGTGTGCATGCGTTTGGTTTTAGGGGCGGGCACGACATACCCGCGACTCATGGTCGTTAACTCGGGGTGAAATTTTTGTGATTAAATTTTTGTCTTTCGTTGTTTAATTAAAAATTATTAACTTTTTGAGCAGCATAAGATTAATGAAGAATGGAATTTAAAAGGTCAGTCTACTTCAGAATTGGAGCGACCTAACATAGGAATTGCGAATCAATTTTAAAATAAGTGTTAAAATTTAATCAAAATTATTATTTTCTATTTATTTAACGTATTGAAATACATAAGTAATAAATTATGATTGCAAAGTATACAGAAAATTGATCAATCTATGAGCAGCGTATTAGTAAGCGCTTTATGATCTAGTCTTCGATAATGCATTGGAGTTAGATAATGCTTGAAGAAACACGTAAGTGGATGCGGCAATTTTTAGAACTGCTTTTGTGGTTAGTCGCAGTTCTTATTTTGCTACAGATCTTGTTTGGTACCGATGCCAAAGCGTTTTTCGGTATAGACGTTATAGGCAATCTCGGCGAATTAGTGGGTAAGTTTGGAAATGCTGGATTAGTTGGTGTGATCGCAGCTTCCATTGTTGCGTACTACATTGTTAGAAGCCGGGATAATTCTGGTTCAGGCGGTGGCGGTAACGATCAACAAACATACTAACCACGAGCTAATAGATGTTTGACCAATACTCGTTTGAGCTAAGCAGTTCTGATAGAAAGCACTTCAACAAACTAGGACCTTTGTAATGTTAGACTCAGTTACCAACGTTTTCAAAACCGTTACCCAGATGGGGCTAGCTTTAATAGCACTAGGTGTTGTCCTGCAAATACTATTCCCCGATGCTCTTGCTTTTATAAATGCAGATGTTGCAGGTAATTTGATCAATCTGATTAGTCAGTTTTCAGGAGCAGGCCTCATAGGGCTTATTTCGGCTGGTATAGTTGTATACCTAATCAATAATAGGTAACTAAACTATTTTTTAGGCTTGTCACAAAAGATGTGATGCAGTCTGAAATAATCAAATGATTAAAACCTCCCAGAATTATCTGGGAGGTTTTTTGTTTAGCAAAAAGACATTCAAGATATATGAATGTAATTTGCTTAAATAAATAATTTGCAAGACAACTTGGAGTTATTAATCTTTCATCGATTTAATTTTGTGTCCGGCTTAACTGATTTGGCGCACTTAATCCCTAAGCGGTTGGCAAATTTATACATATTTTCAATGCAGTATTATAAAGAAAACGTGATAGCGACACGGGCTTATAATTTCCTGTATCACAACAATTAACAAATAGCATGAGAATACGAGGATGACTTTATTCGGATGCACCACTAAAATATCTCGTTAAAAATTATAATAAATTATAGGAATAAAAATGTTTTTAGATAATTATATTTTTAGTAATAAAGAAATAATTATTTCATTTATTGGGATGATTGCTGTTTATTTTATTTCATATTACTTTATGAAAAAAAACAAAACTGAAGCAGAAGATATAAAAAGAACCAAATGGATGGCGTTTGGCATTGCACTTGTTGTTGTTGGGTTTTGTCGAGTGCTAATTTTTTCCGACTGAAAAATTAGATTTTCACGGAGTAACCCTACGCAGAAGCGGACCATATTGAGACATGGTGGCGGCTTGTACTGGCTGATCCATACCTTTGATTTAGCTTAAAGTATCGGAGGTATCCTATGTATGGTCCAAGATTTAAAAGTGTCATAGAGCAAGCTAAAGTTGCAATTGATGGCTTAAGTCGACGCGCAAAAGTATATAAAAATAATGATCATGAGTTCGATCCGCTTATTCATTCCTTTTTATTCCGTCATCGACGGTACCTTTTTCACGTTTTGACAAAAGGAACGCAGGCCCTACTTCGCCGACGCCCAGAAGGACCAAATGTCCACAGATGGCGCTCAGCGACGCTTCAGACGCCAGAAATCAGTCGGGTGTGCATAGACCTTCTTACCGTTCAGGAGGAGGTGACTGTATCGCAGATTGAAAGTGTATCCGGCGCGTCACGCGAGAGCGTTCGGAAATGTCTTAACCATGCTGTTGAGCTTGGACTGCTAAATCGTCACAAAAATCGGCGTAAAAAACCGGAAAAATTTACCCTCACAAATCTTATGAATGAAGAGTTGGCTGACAGGCATACAGCTAAATTTTTAGATGAAGATGTGGTTAATTTAGCTAGGGCGATCACTATAATCGATGATGTTAGAGGGATGGCGCAAAAGTCTCGTGACTTTGAAAAAAATAATCCGCGAGGAATGGACACATGGCCCACTTTACAGGAGGATCTTGTCGAATTTGGAATTGACGATAATGGAAATTACATAAGTAAAAATTAGAAAGTATCGAAAAAATTGTCAATCATATTTTAATCAAATAAATATATTTGAATTCAAATTTTACTCTAAATTATTAATCATAATTTGAATAAAATTGGTGTGATGGTGGTCACTGCAGACACCATTTCAGTTTAATAAAATTTTTATAGTTGATTTAGGAATCGAAATTCATTGGCTTGTGACATTCGGGCACGGGCATCCGAATAATTTAAACTAGTGAGAAGATTGTGAAAAATTCAACCGAAAAATCTCTTTGGAAATATAGTTTTGAAATACCTGAACCTTTGACGTTGGATGAGCTTCTGAAGCTCAGGAAATTTTTCCGTAAGAACCTTTTTAGGGATAATGCTAGTGATGAAATTCCTTGGATAACATCAGAATTTATTAACGAAAGTATTGAGGATATAAAAAAATAATTATCCGCATATAAATTCAAAAAATATATAAATTATTTGCGCCTTATATTTTTCTTTCTAAGTTTCTTCTAAAAATTTATAATCGTATTTATTTTAGCATATGCCTTCATTAATTAATTAAATGATTATAAGTTTTATTTATTAAACCTATAGATATGGAATGAATTCGAATGATATTTAAAATTGTTGTTGAGTATTTTGATTTTGAAATATCATTATGATTAATAAATTTTTGTGCATTTGGTCAAAGTGAGTCAGGCATTGGTAAACAGAAACAAAATTAGTTTAAGTCAGCTCTGGGATGGGGGTGATTTGAAAATTAGAGGGTATGAATGAAGTTTGGATTGCATTTTGGTTCTCGGGGCATCGCGGGTCAGCCTGATTCGCTAAAAGCCATTGCGCAAAAGGCTGAGAGCCTTGGCTACGAATATTTTGGGATGAGCGATCATGTGATAGTCGCGACGGATGTTGAGAGCGCGTACCCCTATTCGGAAACAGGAAAGTTCTTTGCACAGGACACCGGTATTTCGCTCGAGCAGGTTACAGCACTCAGCTTCGTCGCTTCGGCGACTAGTCAAATTCGGTTGCTGACTTCAGTACTGGTCTTACCCCACCGACATCCAGTATTGGCAGCAAAGATGTTAGCAACCGTGGATGTTTTGTCAAAAGGGCGTTTAACCGCGGGTGTTGGGGTCGGCTGGATGGCGGAAGAGATTGAATTGCTTTGTGGACCGCCATTCAAGAGCCGTGCGGCTGCTTCAGATGAATATATCGAGGGGTTCCGGGAGCTTTGGACGGCAGATTTGCCTAAGCAGGCTGGTAGTTTTGCTGCATTTGAAAATCTTTTGTTTGCGCCAAAGCCGACACAAGCGGGTGGCTTGCCGGTTTGGGTTGGAGGCGAGAGCAAAGGCGCGCGCCGAAGGGCGGCGCGGCTTGGTGATGGTTGGTACCCAGTAAGCGCCAACCCGCGAAATCCGTTTGATACACCACAACTATACACTAATGGTCTTGCCGATGTGCGCGCCATGGCCGAAGCGGAAGGCCGCGATCCCAAGAGTGTTACTGGTTGTCTACTTGCGATCTATAGCCGTGTTGGGTCCGGACACGAAGGCCGCGATGGCAGACGGCTATGCTTCACAGGTAACGCCGACGCTATCATCGATGATATTAGCCAGGCTCGTGATGGAGGCCTGGAGCATTTTATTATTGGCGGGGACGGTGGTGACGTTAATGAAACGAGCGACCGTTTAGAGCGGTTTGCAGTTGAGGTGATGTCGCATTTCGATTGAGCCGTTTTAAGTTGGATTATCGGGGCTAGTCTTTAAAAACGCAGTTGGAAAAAACGATTTGTTTTTAATGTGCATTTTAATTCTAAAGAACACGGGAAATTAGGCAGGTTCAATGGCAGACGAGCGTAAAAAATTGACGGTCCCGGATTTGGCTGCAAAAAAAGCCGCCGGTGAGCGGCTTGTGATGGTCGCTGTCGGTGAGGTGCTAAGCGCCGCTTGGGCAGAGCGCGCTGGTATCGATCTTGTTGGGATTGGAGACAGTCTCGGGATGACGCTTTACGGCCACGAAAACACGTTGGCAGTGACGGTCGAGCAGATGATCCATCACACGCGCGCCGTCCGTCGAGGTGCGCCAAATACCTTTTCGCTTATGGCCATGCCATACGGTTCGTATGCCACCAAGGATTTAGCTGTTCAGAATGCCGTGAAAATTATGAAGGAGAGCGGCGTTGATGCGGTGAAACTGCAGGGTGGTCGTGAGATTTTTGATATCATTAAGGCAGTCGCTGATGCTGGCGTACCTGTGATGAGCCATGTCGGCTTAGTGCCACATCATGTTCACAAACATGGTGGCTTTAAAATGCAAGGCCGAACCGCCGAAGAGGCACTTAAAATTATCGATAACGCCAAGGCCATTGAGGAGGCCGGTGCTATCGGTATAGAGATTGAAGCCGTTCCATATGAGGTTGGTAAAGCTGTAGATGATGCGGTTTCGATTTTCACTTTCTCAATCGGAGCGGGTGCTGCTGGCACTTGTCAGATGTTAAATGGGTACGATTTGATCGGCGCCTTTGATACCTTCAAACCAAAATTTGCAAAGCGTTACGGTAATGTGGTGGACGTTGCTGTGTCGGCATTTGAAACGTTTGCCACGGAAGTACGCTCGGGAGTATTCCCTGATGCAGACCATTCTTATAAGATGAGCGTTAAAGAGGCTGAGAAGCTTGCTCTTTCCTTGGCCTCAAATAAGGAAAGCCAAAAATGACACCAGAGGAAATTCTCTCCTAACCCGCACGCCTTCTCACGCAGGCACAGCGGGAGCAGTATTTCGAAGAAGGCTACGTCGGTGTCGAAAACATCGTGCCGCAGGACGTATTGTCCGAAGTTCAGGCGGTCACCCAAGAGTTCGTGGAAGAGAGCCGTAAAGAAACAGAATCAGGTTTGATTTTTGATATCGGCCCGGGTCACAATGCGAAAAATCCGGTGCTACGGCGGCTGAAGAAGCCGGATGACTAGCATGCAACCTATTGGAAGTTTGCGCAATCAATCATAGCGGATGTGGCGGCCAACCTTGTCGGTCCGAACGTAGATTTCCATCATTCCAAACTGAATTTCAAATGGTTTGACGAAAGCGACACAGTGAAGTGGCACCAAGATATTCAGTTTTTTCCTCATACAAATTACAATGTGTTGACTATTGGATGCTATTTAGCCGACACGGATATGAAAAATGGTCCATTGGCTGTAAAGCCTGGTTCGCATAACCAGCCGCTTTTCGACCAATACGACAAGGATGGTAATTGGACCGGTATGTTAAGCGATGAGGATGCGGCAACTATCGACATGAGCGATGTGCCCTATCTGACCGGTCCCGCAGGTTCAATCACAATTCATAATGCCCGTACGCTGCATTTTTCACCTTCGAGCAAATCCGCAACACCACGACCATTGTTGCTCAATTGCTATACGTCCTCGGATGCAAAACCTTATACGCCGCACCCTGACCCCTCTTCGCATACCTATGAGGTCGTGCGTGGAGAGCATGTAAGGTGGGCGTCCCATGACCCGCGGCCCTGCCAAATTCCGCCGGACTGGTCTGGCGGCTACACTTCTATCTACGCCGCGCAGTCAGGTGAAGATCAGGCAGAGAACGCCGAGGCGGTATGAGGCAGGTGGTAAGTTAGCTAATCGCCTCGGCGAGTAACTCATACGAGCGCACCCGGTCTTTATGATCCCAGATTGCGGCAGCGACCATAAGCTCGTCGGCGCCAGTCTCCTCGATCAAGGGGAAAAGTTTATCCTTGATGCTGCTCTTGGTGCCATGAAAAGAGCAGGCGAGCATGCCCGAAGCATGCTGTTTCTCTATCGGAGACCAGTAGTCCTCGATATCGTCGATCGGCGGCGGTAGTTGGCCGCGTGTGCCGCGCACCATGCGAGTGAAATTTTGCTGCGGAGAGGTGAAAAGCCGTTTCGCTTCTTGCTCTGTCTCAGCTACGATGACGTTGCAGCCAACCATTACGTAAGGCTTATCCAGCTGCTTTGAGGGCTCGAAGTGATCGCGGTAGACTGATAGGGCTTGCATAAGGGCTTGTGGCGCAAAATGGGAGGCAAAGGCGTACGGAAGGCCAAGCATTCCAGCGAGCTGGGCACCATAAAGGCTGGAGCCCAAGATCCATAGCGGCACATTGGTATTCTCACCGGGGATGGCGTGAAGAAACTGGCTATCCTGAGGTGGGCCGAGCAACGCTTGCAGTTCCAATACATCTTGTGGGAAATTCTCCGAGGAATTTGGACCTCGCCGCAATGCCAGGAGTGTTTGTTGATCAGTACCGGGCGCCCGCCCCAGGCCGAGGTCGATCCTATTCGGATAAAGTGTTACTAGGGTACCAAATTGCTCGGCAATGACCATTGGCGAATGGTTGGGTAGCATTATTCCGCCAGCGCCGACACGGATCGTCTTAGTCCCAGCTGCTACGTGACAAATACATACCGATGTCGCTGCGCTGGCGATCCCGGCGAGATTGTGATGTTCGGCGAGCCAAAATCGCTCGTAACCAGCAGCTTCGGCATGTTGCGCAAGATCCCGCGCATTGTGCAGGGCATCGGCTGGGGTGAAGCCTTCACCAATATAGGCGAGGTCGAGAACGGAAAGAGTTACCATGAAGCTATTTTACTAAGTGTTCTCATTGATACCAGCCGATAGAAAAATTTTACATGGACCATATCTATGTCTGAGCACAAATTATGATCTGCGAGGCTCAACATGATAGTCGATGATCCGGTTCTTTTGAACGATTGGTATATCGTTGCTGCTTCTCGCGACCTTGCGGATGATGTAATGCTGCCGGCACGGCTTTGGGACGAAGATCTGGTGATTTGGCGTCACGGTGGTCAGGTGGTGGTGTGGAAGGATTACTGCGTTCACAGGGGAGCAAAATTATCACCTGGAAGGGTGCACGAAGGAAACATCGAGTGTCCTTATCATGGCTGGCGGTATAATTCGGAAGGTGTCTGCACGCTAATTCCTGCGCATCCCGATATACAACCGCCAGTCAAGGCACGTGCAGTTGTCTATCGTGCTGTTGAATGTGATGGCTATATTTGGGTGTCGTTGGGTGAGCCAGTGAAGAAGCCGCCCCGCTTTCCCGAATGGGCGGATAGCAGCTACCGAAAAGTCTTGGTCGGACCATACAACTATCACGGCAATCCGTTCCGCACAGTAGAGAACTTTCTCGATGCTGCCCATTTCCCATTTGTACATGCAAATATCAATGGCGATCCGAACGACCCAGAACCAATCGGCGACTACGATGTATTTAGCGATGAGGAGGGTGTGCGCACCGGACCAATCGCGCGCTTCCAGCCCTTCGGTGATCACCGTGGAATTCCGGTGATGGCATACTACCAATACAACTGTTCCCGCCCGCTCTCAGCCTATTTTGAGAAAGATACGGGCGAAGGCAACCGCTTCTGTACCTTTATGGCGGTGACGCCTCTCGCGTTGGATGATTGTCTTCTTTGGGTGCAAATAGCGATTAATTACGGCTTCGATTTGCCGGAAACGCAAATCTTAGAACGGCAGGATATGGTTTATAATCAAGACAAACCGATTATCGAGAGCCAACGACCGCATCCATTACCATTAGACCTTAAGGAAGAACTTCACGTGCGTTCGGATAAATACTGCGTAGCCTATCGCAAATGGTTAAAGGAACTTGGCGTTACCTGGGGTGTCTCACAGTAGGTGTGTCAGAATTTGGAAGGTTTTAAAATGATCAGTACGATAGAACCGGAAGCCGTTAAAGAGATGTTATCAGATGGACAGGAGATAGCATTCTTTGATGTTCGAGAGCATGGACTATTCGGTGATGGTCATCCGTTCTTCGCTGTCTCGGTGCCATATAGTCAGTTTGAAGTTCGCGTGGTCGAATTGGCACCATTGCGCTCTGTAAGAATGGTACTTTACGATAACGGGGATGGCATAGCTGAACTGTCAGGTGCACGCGCCGAAGCGCTTGGCTACACCGACGTTTCTATTATGGCTGACGGTGCGGCTGGATGGGAAGCGGCGGGTTTCACACTATACAAAGGCGAAAACGTTCCGACTAAGGCCTTCGGTGAGATTCTTGAGCTCGAATTCCATACGCCGAATTTGACGTCGGAGGAGGTCGTAGCTCTGACCAAGGAGAACCCAAATCATATTATCGTCGATAGCCGACCCTACGATGAATATCACGCATTCAATATCCCTGGTGGTATTTGTTGTCCAAATGGCGAAGCACCGCTCCGTATCGGCGAGCTTGTGCCAGATCCGGAGACAACAATTATTGTAAACTGCGCAGGCCGCACACGTTCGATACTTGGTGCGGAAACTTTGCGAGCATTAGGGGTGCCAAACCCGGTATATGCGTTGCAGAATGGCACACAGGGATGGTTCATCGCTGGTCTCAAGCGAGAAGAGGGGGCCACCCGAAGTTATCCTGCGGCCCCAACTTCGGAGGCAAAACTTTCGGTTTTAAGGTCGCAGGCTAAGACGCGTGCGGATAAGACCGGTCTTAAATATGTGGAGCCGTTGGAGGCGGCTGCGTGGCTATCGGACACCGGGCGTTCGACATTCTTAATTGATGTTCGCTCTCGTGAAGAGTATGAGGCCGATGGTCTCCCCAACACCCGCCATGGACTTGGCGGGCAGCTTGTCCAGGCTATCGACCTTTGGGTTGGTGTGCGCGGCGCCCGGATTGTATTGATGGACCAAGAGATGGTGCGTGCGCCCATGATGGCAAACTGGCTCTACCAAATTGGTCACGACGTTTATGTTTTGAACGGCGGAGTGGATGCGATGCGGGGCGTAAACATACCGGAACTTAAGTCGTTTTTCATCGACGGGGTGGAGGACATTGCACCGGGAGAACTTTTGGCGGATATGCAGTTGGTAGATATTCGCTCGCCGCGTGCATATCGCGCCGGTCATATAAACGGTGCAGTATGGTCGATCCGACCTTTACTTGAAGAGCTTGACCTCAAGACTGAAAAACCAGTTGTCGTGATAACAACTGATGACGCTGCGGCCGCATTGGCTGCCCAGCGTTTCGGTGAGCTGGGCTTTAGTGACGTCCGCCAGCTAACTGGCGACAAGGCAAGCTGGATAGCGGCCGGATTAAAAGTGGTGGCAGTCACAACGGACCCGTCCGAGGATGAGACAATCAACATAGTTTACCACTGGCAACATCGAAATAATCCGAATGGGGGTACCTTGGAAGCGGCGCATGCCTATCTCGATTGGGAGATCGGATTAGTTGATCAGCTGGATAAGCAAGAGCGCGACTCATTCCGACTATCGGGCCTTTAGGACAGTCGTTTTAATAAACCGTCAATGTTTAGCGACAGTTAAACAGTGATTTACTATTTTTTGACCTTTCTCAATGGTCAGAGTTTTTATAGCAAGTAAATGAGGAGTTAATAATCGACCATTTTTGCCAATGGTCACTCCGATCAGGGGCGTGCTCTAAGACCTCTGACCCAATAGTGATGCATTGGTCTGATGTATAAGATTTAACCGGTGCTGGCGATTTTTAGCCACCTAAAATCGGCAGGGCTTGTGTATAGGCGGATTCAGCCAACACCTTTATTTCGGGCAATGTCCTGCTGCCGATTGGATGCTCTACAATTACGAAGGGGTAATCCGGGAGGCCCATCATGCGGGCAATGTTCCGCGCTGTTATCTCAAATGGTTCAGTGCAAACGACGATTGCCCGTTTGCCAAGTTGTTCGAAGCTGATGCCGTCATGCAAACTGCACGTCGAGCAGCTTCCTCAGTCGCCGAGACCCGTAATCAAAAAATCTACGTTTTCCGCAGCTGCATTTAGCGTTTCAGCAGGAGCTGGCGCACTGGCGTTACTCTTCGTGTAGATTGATTCAATGGTGCAGCCGTGGCGTTGTTCGAAAAGGAGGGCGGTCTCCCTGAGCATGTTAACGGCGTTGAGCTTACCGTTCTCTAGAATACCAATCTTCTTACCTTCGATAGTTTGGACTGCTACCGCTCGTGCGTTACTAAGTTCAGGTCCAGTGACGGTCGGGTCGTAGAGCAACATTTTTTTCTCCTTTAATCGCAATCTATGCAGACGCCGATGGGCTTTGATTGCATGAGTGAAGCGCGGGCCCGACTCCAAGATGGAATAAAGCACGAATGCCCGCCTGCATCGCCTCCGCCAACGATTAGCAAAATATCGTCTGGTGTTAATCCGCGGTGGAGTTGGTTCTCAGCTAGAAGCGGGCTTGTTCCGCCGTTGTCGTGTTGCCGGTCATATTCTCTTTGCCGGAATTTGCCGACAGATTTTAAGCCTTCCACTGTTCGGTATGCCTGGGTAAATAAATATTCCTTCACCTGTTCTCTACTCCAGCCGGCACGATGGATAATTCTTACGTGTTCTGGTGCTAAAACAACGGCGGATTGGCCGAGGGTGATACATCCGTAATTTGCCATGGCGTCAGCGACACTTCCCAGCACCTGCTCAGGTGTGTTCGCCCCGTGGTTTTCCACATTACAGAAACCACCCCCAGCAAAGACGGTAACGCTGCTTACACCCTCTGGATAGTCCTGTTCCTCGACGAGGAGCGGCCAGGGGTTGTCACGACTCCGCTCGGCAATGCAGAGACAATACTTGCCAGGATTGCCCTGCGTAGACTTATCTGAAATGCCCGGTATCATCCTAAACACATTCATTAAAATAAGCCGAACAGAGCGGCCGATCGTTGCATTCGCTCTATTGCCTGGCCCAAATAAGTTCACATCGCTATTCATTCTTAAGTCTTCAGTCATTGGGCCGCTCACGACCAGTAATGGGGCTGAGCCACCGGTACTTGCCGTAGAGCCATGGAAATTGAACGATGGTTCATTCATGGCTTCGAATGCCGCAACTATTACCGGGAAATATTCAGGTTTACAGCCAGCCATTACTGCGTTGACGGCTGCGGAGTGAACGGTGCATTCGAACCCTGTTGCCGGATGTGATGCGATAACGGTTGTTGCTGGCCGGCCTTCGTATTCAAGCATTTCATCGACCCGTTCTACGCTTGGCGGTACAACGGGCAGGCCGTCGGTCCATCCTTGTTCAAAACAGTAATCAATTGCGTCGAGTGGGTCGTCCGGTACATTGTGAGTGCGGGCGCTATCGAGCGGCATCGAGGCTCTCCCAAAGTTTTAAATAATAAGGTGTAAACTATACCACTGTGGAAAGGGTGACAGCCCTCCTAATTTTTTGCATCATGTGATCTGTTTTTTTGCCCATGGAGAAATTTCCCATGACAGCCTATCTAATCGTCCGTGCCGAAGTTGAAGAAGGAAGCCGTGAGGGTTTTGACAAGTGGTACGAAACAGAGCATCTGCCCGATGCCTTTCGGGACTTTAAAGCCGTCAGCGCTATGCGTGGCTGGAGTGATGTTGAGCCCAACATGCACACCGCATTTTATGAGTTTCCCGACCTTTCAACTGCAAATGCCATTTTAAATTCCAAATTGATTAAAGAGTTTATAGAAGAATTCGATAGACATTGGAAAGGAAAAGTAAAAAGAACACGTGATATTTTGCATATACAACAAAAAATTAAATAAATATTTAATAATTTTATTATATATTTGATAAAACCGATTTATTTATTTTTGATGTAAAATAAAATCTCACCAGAAATATTGATCGTTGATGTACAAATTATGGCAGGTATATTCGGCCTAGAGTCGATATTGGTTTTGTCTCGCCTGTAACAATGGCGCTCTTTCGTAAAACTGATTCTGTGCTAATTGACTATGGGAAAATGGGGAACAGGGGAACATAGACCTATGGCAGATTTGGTAATCCGCGGTGGAACGATCTTGGATGGAACAGGCAGTGAGCCGTTTGAAGCGGATATAGCAATCGATGGTGGTAAAATTTTTGAGGTTGGAAGTAATTTGCCGAAGGGCACTGAAGAAATCGATGCGAAAGGCAAGATCATAACGCCGGGGTTTGTCGACCCTCATACGCATTACGATGCGCAAGTTACATGGTCAAATTCGATCTCGCCGTCCTCTTGGAACGGTGTAACTACGGCAATGGTCGGCAATTGCGGCGTTGGATTTGCACCGTGTAAGCCTGATGAGCGTGATCTCTTAGTCAAGTTGATGGAGGGAGTTGAGGATATCCCGGAAGTTGTGCTCGCAGAAGGCTTGCCATGGAACTGGGAGAGCTTTGAGGACTACTTAAATTCACTGGACGGGCGCGAATACGACCTGGACGTTGTCACGCAGGTCCCACATGCCGCGGTTCGTACCTTTGTCATGGGTGAGCGCGCCGTGCGGCATGAGCAGGCGACGCCAGAAGAATGTCAGCAAATGGGGCAGATTGCTGCTGCTGGTGTTAAGGCTGGCGCCCTTGGGTTTTCGACCTCCCGAACGATAAATCACCGCACGCTTGCAGGCGAGCATACGCCGACCTTGCGGGCTGCTGAAGAAGAACTTGCGGTGATTGGCGAGTATGTGGGCCGCGTTGGTGCGGGCTGGTTGCAGGTCATTTCTGATTTTGATGATCCCGACGCGGAATTCGCTATGTTAAAGCGGGTCAATGCAAGAGCAAAGCGACCCATGGCAATTACCATCCTACAACGAGATAGCCGCCCAGAATTGTGGCGCGACTTGATGGCTGGCATTGCCCAGGCCAATAAAGAGGGTGCGCAAATTTTAGGTCAGGTTTTGACGCGTCCAACCGGGATTTTACTTGGGTTTGAGATTTCTATGAACCCGTTTTCGGGCCGACCGAGTTGGGAGAAAATCGCTAAATTATCTCTGGATGAAAAATTGCTTCATTTGCGTGATCCCTCCTTCCGTAAACAGGTTATGCTGGAGATTTGCCCGGCGAAAAAATTAGCGGGCCGTGTATCGAACTACGAACGTATTTTCCCTTGGGACGGCGCGTATCCGGACTATGAGCCGTCGGCTGATCAAAGTATTGCAGCGCGTGCGGAGCGGGATGGGCGTGACCCGGAAGATCTCGTTTATGATTTGTTACTAGAGAACGATGGTAAGACCATTCTTTATCGGCCACTCAGCAACTATGCTTATGGCGATTTGAATACGGTTGGCGAAATGATGCAGCACCCGAACACGCTGGTCAGCCTTGGCGATGGGGGTGCGCATGTTGGCGTTCTCTGCGATGCGACGTCGATGACTTATATGCTGACGCACTGGACGCGTGACCGAACGCGAGGTGGGAAAGTTCCGTTGCCGTGGGCGGTCAAGCGGATCACGAGCGACAATGCGAAAGCGATTGGGCTCAATGATCGCGGCCAATTGAAGGCGGGCTATAAGGCGGATATCAATGTTATTGATTATGATCGGCTCGCGATTGGATATCCTGAAGTAGCTTATGATTTACCTAGTGGCGGACGGCGCTTGATCCAACGGTCCGAAGGGATAGACGCCACCATCGTAGCGGGTCAAATGGTTTATCGAGATGGCGCATCGACCGGTTCATTTCCAGGTCGTTTAGTTCGTGGGCCACAAAATTGTTAATAATCGGCACGCAATGATTTCGCGACTTCTTAGTAAATTGATCGCGCAGTACCGGTGGTGGTCGTTGCTTGCAAAGCCGTTCCTGCTGAACTAAGGCAACGTTTGTCCGTATTAAAGGAATAGAAGTTATGCGCGATTTGGATCAGCCCGGCCGTTCGGCTGCAATTGCGGAGAATGGGATGGTGGCGACATCGCATCCGGCAGGAAGCCTAGCGGCGCTTGATATGCTGCGCTCCGGGGGAAATGCGGTTGATGCGGCGCTTGCCGCTGTTGCCGTCCTTGGGGTCGTGGAATCCGCAATGACCGGTGTTGGTGGCGATTGCTTCGTCCTTTACTCTCCCAAACGTGGTAAGCCAATAGCATTGAATGGTTCGGGTCGTGCACCTGCGGGGGCCGATGTTGCTTGGTTCCGAGAACAGGGAATTACCGAAATTGGCCAGGAATCACCGCATTCTGTGACGGTGCCCGGTGCGGTGGATGCGTGGTGCCGGCTACAAGAAGATTACGGTACCCGCAGTCTGTCCGAAATTTTAGCTCCGGCGATTGAACTGGCGGAAAATGGATACAGGATTTTGGACCGAACTGCTTTCGACCATGCAAATGCGGTCGCGCGGATGAAGAGCGATCAGTATCTTGCAGAACGTTTTCTTCCTGGCGGTAAGCCGATGCCAATTGGCACCAAACATTCGCAGCCGCAAATGGCGAAAACGCTTCGGCATATTGCTCGTGAGGGGCGGGCTGGGTTTTATGAGGGCCCGGTGATGCAAGATATCATAAAACGCTTGAAAGAACTTGGCGGTCTTCATGAGGAAGATGATTTTGCCGCACAGAATTGTGAGTATGTCGATCCGATTCATGCACCTTTCCGCGATCACGAGATTTACGAATGTCCGCCGAATGGTCAAGGTCTGGGTGCTTTGATGATTATGCGAGTGCTTGATTGCTACGATCTCAGCAAAGGCTATAGCTACGCTGATGTGATCCACTTAATTTCTGAAGCGACTAAGGTAGCCTATGCAGCGCGAGATGCGCTGTTTTGTGATCCAAAATACGTAGATGTTCCGGTCGACTACCTACTGTCTACCGAACGGGCGAAATGGGCAAGCGATCGGATTGATTTAAAGCGTGCAAGCCAATTCACGAGCTGGAATAATTTTGCTGCAGAGCATAAGGATACCACTTATCTTTGCGTCGTTGACCGTGACGGTAATGCTATCTCATTTATCAATTCGGTCTTTAAGAGCTTTGGCAGTTGTATTATGGCCCCTGAAAGTGGCGTGATTTTGCATAACCGGGGACATAGCTTCCGCCTTGAGCCGGAACATCCAAACCGCATCGAGCCTGGCAAGCGGCCGATGCACACGATTATTCCTGCTATAGCAATGAAGAATGGAAAGGCGGTAATGCCGTTTGGCGTGATGGGTGGGCATTATCAGTCTACTGGCCATGCGACGTTGCTCTCTAACATGTTTGACTTTGGCATGGACCCCCAACAAGCCAACGAAGCGCCCCGGCACTTCTGTTTCAATGGCGAGCTAGCGTTGGAGCCGCGAATACCGGAGGAAGTTGCACAGGAGTTGGCAGCCCGGGGTCATTACGTAACACGGACCGAAACACCGCATGGAGGCTGCCAGGCGATTTATATCGACGACGATCGTGGCATCCTGATCGGCGGCTCTGACCCTCGCAAGGATGGCATGGCTATTGGCTATTAATTAGTCTGCCTCGTGTCAGTGTATGCGGGTGGGCTTTGGTTTCGATGTAGTGTGGCAGTTCCTTGGCATGGAGATACAAACAAGGTTTCGTAACGTCTAGGTCGCCAGTTTCTGGCCATAAATTTATTCTGGCTGAATAGAAAGATTGCCCTATGTACATGTTGATCGATTTGAGGCTTAATTCAGCTGTTCGATCAAAACCGTGAGACCTGGTTAACTGGGTTCACTTTATAACTCGTCTGGGAGGAAACATGTCGAGATTTATTCCATTAGCAGCCGGTGCTCTTGCAGCTGCGATGTTGCTACCTGCAACTACGCAAGTAGTTAGTGCCAAAGAATACCTCATTCGTTACTCAGATATTGGTGCTAACCGGGGTCCCCGGGCTGCGGCGTTGGGAGTCTGGAAGGACGAAATTGAAAAGGAATCGAAGGGCCAATTGAAGATTAAGTTCTTCTGGGGCCAGTCCTTGATGAAGGCGAAAGCGACCTTGAAGGGCGTCGGTTCCGGCCTGGCCGAGATGGGCACAGTCATTGGTGCATATACACCGGCAGACATGCCTGTTCTTAACTACGGCAACGTTCCGTTCAACGAGCCCGATCCNTGGGTNGGTATNCGCGCGATGCAAGANCTCCGGGAGAATGGGAAACATCTTCGGGCGGAAGAAACAAAGAATAGAATCAGNATNNTGTTCCANAATGTGACTGGTCCGGTGCACCTGTTATGCGGTAANGAGCANATTGATACCCTTGAGAAACTNAANGGCAAAAANATCCGCGCNATCGGTGGTTATATCCAACTATTCAAGTCTATGGGTGCNGTGCCGGTNAAGATTGGTTTCGGTGAGCTNTATTCCGCGCTTGATCGTGGCACCGTTGACTGCACGGTGAATTACACGGTTTTNGTGAAGTCCTATAAGCACTATGAAGTTGCNAAGCATTTGATGCTGGCNGGCATGGGNCAGAGTATCGGCTATGGTGGTGNGATCAATCTCAAGTTCTACAATGGCCTGCCNCAGAACNTAAAAGACATCCTGAATGCCGCGAGNGATCGGTATATGGATAACTACGNNAAGAACNTGATCGAATACTCCAAGGCGGCCGCTAAGGAAATGGCGGCTGGTATCGACGGCAAGGTACTTAATTTCGTNAANATTCCGCAGTCGGAACTNGANCGNTGGGCCAGTCACTCCAAGAAAATTGGCGCGACCTTGCTCGGGAAGATGAAGCACATGTCNGAAGCTGAACGTNCCAAGCATGCTGCTGACTTCGANGCTGCGGTTGCGAAATACCGTAAAATTAAGGCTGAGAAAGGCTATCCTTGGGAGCGCTAAACGATTTGCGTGTGCATGCAATCGTAGACTCTTTGTGTAATACGCCTAACTTTTGAGAGGATGAGGCCCCGCATAGCAGCGGGGCCTCATACTTGCTGATGTTTAAAATTTTTGATGTTATTGATAAAGCTGCGCTTTGGATATCAGTCACAGCGCTTCTCTTCATCACGATCATGACTTGTATCTCGGTTCTCGGCCGGTATTTCTTCGCCGCGCCAATCCCCGATGATCTAGTGATGAGCGAATTCACTATGGTTATCGTGGCCTTCCTGCCGCTAGCGGCGGTGCAGGCGGCACGTGAGCATGTGTTTGTGACCATCTTTTCTGATTGGCTGCCGAACCGGCCGAAAGTAGCTATGGAGCTTTTTGGCGTCTATTTGGGAGCTGTTACTTTTATAATTGTAACTTGTGCAGTTTATACTGATTTCAAACAGGCATTCGATATTGGTGCCTATGAAGAGGGTTCATTAGAAATACCTGAAGCGCCATTTCGTTTTATTGTCTTTTTTGGCCTTCTGTTATTTTCTATCCGCCTCGTTTTAGATGCGATTATATCGACTAAGGGCTTCTTTACTGGTGAAGCGCAAGCGACGATGTCCGAAGAAGATCGCGCGCTTGAAGTTGAAATTAAATAAGCGGGGGGAGTTCTATGGAACCGACGACTTTAGGCGCATGGGGCCTCTTTCTCATGCTCGGGCTGATCGCTATTCGTGTACCGATCGCCTTTTGTATGGCTTTTATTGGCTTTTTTGGAATTATTCTGGCGGTTGGATGGCCATCTGGGCAGGAATTCGATTTTGATCGGGGCTTCGACGCTGCCTGGGCTTACATCGCCTTCGAGCCATTCTCCTTTATTGCCAACTTCCCAATTATCGCGGTGCCCTTGTTTCTGATGATGGGTTATGTGGCGTTTCACGCCGGATTTACGAAGGACATATATTACACTGCGCGGGTATGGCTTTCGCAGTTGAATGGTGGCTTAGCCATGGCGTCGGTCGCGGGCTGTGCTATGTTCGCGGCTGTCAGCGGCTCGAGCCTTGCGACTGCTGCTGCGATGGGCAAGCTCGCAGTGCCAGAGATGCTGCGCTACAAGTATCATCCTGGAATTGCGACTGGCGTTGTCGCGGCGAGTGGCACACTCGGCTCTCTGATCCCGCCGAGTATATTGATGGTCCTTTATGGTATTTTTACTGAGGAATCCATCGGTCAGCTATTGATGGCTGGATTGATCCCGGGTGTGATGTCGGCCGCAATTTACATGGGTATGGTGTGGATCCGAGCGACGATCAACCCGGAATTGGCGCCGAAGGCAGAGCAAGTATCGTGGGCAGATCGTTTCATCGCGCTAAAGGGTGTGTGGTCGATCCTTGTGCTATTCCTTATTGTAATGGGTGGTATCTACAGCGGTATCGTGACACCAACCGAAGCTGCGGCCGCTGGTTGTGCAGGGGCATGGATCCTAGGGTTTATCACCCGCCGTCTTACGAAGGAGGCCAGTAAGGACGCCGCCATCGAGACCGCGAAACAGGTCGCTAACGTCTTTGCGCTCGTTTTGGGGGCGAAGATTTTCGTCGGATTTATCGCGTTGACAGGTGTCGCCGGTCATTTGACAGGTTGGGCGACTACACTTGATGTGGATCCAATCTGGATCCTTTTGAGCCTATCTTTAGTATTCGTCGTGCTCGGCACCTTCATGGATCCACTGGGCATGATGCTCTTGACCCTGCCCGTTGTCACGCCGGTCATCCAAGATCTAGGCTACGACCTGGTATGGTTCGGGGTAATCATGGTTAAGTTCCTGGAGATCGGTCTTATTACGCCGCCAGTTGGATTGAATGTGTATGTCCTAAAAGGGGTGGTTGGGGACGCTGTTCCCCTTGAAACAATCTTCAAGGGCATCCTTTGGTTCCTGGCCATGGATATTTTGACTTTGGTGGTCTTGATCATGTACCCAGAAATTAGCCTTTGGCTGCCGAAGCAGATCATTGGGTAGTTTTTGCGGTGATGCAATTAGCCCGAGAGGGCTTTGCGCGGGGTCGGTGCTCTTTCGAGCACCGACCCCATTTCGTTTAAGGGTCATGTGATGGGCGAAACCCAAATTCGAAAAGGCGAACTGGACGTTTTGTTTCGTCCGAAGTCTGTAGCTGTGATGGGAGCATCGTCGGACGAAAAGAAGATCGGCGGCCGGCCGATCTTCTATCTAAAGCACTATAATTTTGAGGGCGAGATTTATCCGATCAATCCCAACTATGACGTAATCCAGGGTTTGAAGGCATATAAATCGCTCACAGATGTCCCAGGAGATGTCGACTTGGCGCTTATCGCCTTGCCGTCTGCGATGGTTGAAGACACGGTCCGGGCCTGCGCTGACAAGGGTGTAAAAGCGACAGTTATCTTCAGTTCCGGCTTTGCGGAGACGGGTGATGGCGGCGCGAAAGCGCAAGCGCGTTTGCTACAAATAGGGCGCGACGCGGGCATGCGGATTATGGGGCCGAATTGTATGGGCCTTGCCGGTTTTAATTCCCGAATGATCATGACGTTTGGGTTTTCGATGGAAACCATGCCACCGAAGACCGGGCCGATCGGTATTGTTAGTCAAAGCGGTGCGTATGGCGCGGTAGCCTACTATGAGGCTCGAGATCGTCAATTGGGTGTCAGCCATTGGGCTACAACCGGCAACGAAGGCGATATCGGCCTGTCTGAAATACTTAACTACTACGTGGCGGATGATGCGATCAGGGTTATCTTGCTTTACATGGAAGGTTGCAAGGATGGCAAAAGTTTTATGGAGGGGTTGGAAGCTGCGCGTATAGCGGGGAAGCCAGTGATCGTTACTAAGGTAGGAGCTTCGAATATCGGTGCGGAAGCAGCTATGTCGCACACCGCGTCGATTGCCGGTTCAGATGTTGTCTTTGATACAGTGATTGCAAAATACGGCGCGCATCGCACCCATTCGATGGATGAATTTTACGACCTTGCTTATGCGTGCAGCGTTACACGTAGCTTCCCGAAAGGTAACCGGGTTGGTCTATTAACCATTTCTGGCGGGGTTGGGGTATTAATGTCGGATGTTGCCAGCCGTCTTGGTATGGATGTGCCAAAATTGACGGAGCGTGCACAGGATAGGATCCGCCAAATTATCCCATATGCTGGCACCCGCAATCCGGTCGATATTACGGGACAAACCTTAAATGACCCATCTCTAGTCGAGAAATGCCTCGACATTTTGATCGAGGAAGACGTCTGCGATATCATCGTTATTTATATGGCCATGGCGACACAGTCTCCGGCGCTTGCAGATATATTCATGCAGATTTTCCGAAATATCCGGGAGAAACACGCAGAAATACCAATTATTGCGGGCGTTTACGTCGACGGCGAGCATCGCCATGAATTGGAAGAGCTCGGTTATATCGTTTCACAAGAACCGACACGGGCGGTTGGCATCGCGTCAGCACTTCTGAAGTTTGGGCGAGGCTTTGCGGCCAAATTATCGGTGCCGCCGCTGACCGGTGCAGGCGTTAAAATTCCACCAACCAAAAAAAATAGTGAAGTAGTCGCGAAAAAATTGCTGGCGGAGGCGGGAATACCAGTAGTTGCTGAAACCCTTGTATCGTCCTTTGAAGAGGCGGTTAAGGCGGTGAAAGCGCTCGACAAGCCCGCGGCCATGAAGCTCGTTTCTCCCGATATTCTGCATAAGTCAGAAATTGGAGGCGTAATTTTAAACATTGGACCTGAAGATGCCGGCGCGTCTTTTGAGATGCTCTGCGAGCGTGGGCGTAATCATAAGCCCGACGCTATGATTGAAGGCGTCGTAGTCGCGCCGATGATCGATGGCGGTATAGAAACGATCCTTGGTGTAAAGCGTGATCCAATCTTTGGCCCTGTAGTTGTCTTCGGATTGGGGGGTATCTTCGTTGAGGTGCTGCAGGATGCCTCCTACCGGTTAGCTCCATTTGGGGTCGAAGAGGCGCATGAAATGATCCGTGAGGTTAAGGGTTACTCGCTTCTTGAAGGCGTGCGTGGCGGTTCTGTTGCGGATATTGACGCTCTTGCTGACGCGCTATCAAAACTATCGGTTTTTGGCTATGAAAATAGCGATCGTATCGATAGTATCGACATAAATCCGTTTATTGTTTTGCCCGAAGGGCAGGGCGCCTGTGCGGTCGATGCGTTAATTGTACCGATATCGAAATTCTAGAATTAATTAAAAAATAGGGAGACGATTCAGTTGGCGTTACGAATAGTTTGCGCCAAGTCTGGGCCAAGGAATTAGTATCGCGCCATTCAAGCAGAGCTAAATGTCGGTAGTTTAATTTTTTGGAAATCGCTCCGCTGTGGTGGTGTGGAGTTGCGAGTACTAAAAAA